>NZ_DAMBUH010000035.1:0-35221 GCF_032053605.1 Tianweitania sp. | reverse complement strand
GAGCCGCAGCCGCAAGGCCGCTCGCAAGCTCGCCCAGCGCGAAGGCCTGATCGCAGCGCCGAAGAAGAAGCTCCGTGAGCCCCGTCCGGGCCAGGGCGGTGCAGGCCAGGGCGCAGCACCGAGCGCCGGCCGCGCATAAAGCGCTTCATATCGTTGAATTGAAACCGCGCCGTTGGATCTCCAGCGGCGCGGTTTCTTTGCGTGTTGAGCGGCACGGTCTGTAGATCGCCAACTTATCGGCTTTGACCTGCGCCCTTTCTCGCAAGCACACCTCACCGCAAAAGCAAAAACCGCACCGTTGGATCTCCCACGGCGCGGTTTTCTTACTTGGCGGTGACCGGCGATGTTAGCCGATCACGAAGTCGAACAGCAGCTTCACGTTCAACAGCGCGATGATGATCGCGATCAGGTAGGCGCAGACCGACAACCAGCGCGGCGCCACCAAGGCGCCCATCTTGGTCTTGTCGGCCGTGAACATCACCAGCGGAAACACCGCAAACGACAGCTGCAGGCTGAGCACGACCTGGGTCAGGATCAGCAGTTCGGCCGTGCCCGCTTCGCCATACCAGACCGTGACCAGAGCTGCCGGAACGATCGCAATGGCGCGCGTGATGAGGCGGCGCAGCCAGGGTGCGAATTTCAGTTGGAGGAAGCCCTCCATTACGATCTGACCGGCGATTGTCGCCGTCACCGTCGAGTTCAAGCCGCAGCACAAGAGTGCGATACCGAACAGGGTCCGCGCCAGTGGTTCGGCCGGTAGCATGAAACGCCGCTGCTGCCAGGATCAGGATTGACGCGTTGATCAACAGCGCGAACATCAAGGCGACCGTGGAATCGATCGTGGCAAAGCGGATCGCCTGCCGCTTCTCGGGCAACGTGTCGCCGTAAGCGCGGGTCTGCACAATGCCGGAATGCAGATACAGATTATGCGGCATCACGGTCGCACCGAGAATGCCCAATGCGAGGTAGAGCATTTCGGGGTTGGTCACGATCTCGGTGGTCGGCGCAAAGCCGCGGATCACCTCGCCCCAATTCGGGTCGGCCATGGCGATCTGAATGCCGAAACACACGGCGATGACGCCCAGCAGCGCAATGATGAAGGCTTCCACCCAGCGAAAGCCGAGCTTCTGCAGGTACAGGATCAGGAACACGTCGAGCGCAGTGATCACGACGCCGATTTCGAGCGGAATGCCGAAGATCAGATTGAGGCCGATCGCCGTGCCGATCACTTCCGCGATGTCGGTGGCGATGATGGCGATTTCAGCCAGCGCCCAGAGCGTGAAGGCGACCGATCGCGGAAAGGCATCGCGGCAAGCCTGCGCGAGATCGCGGCCGGAAGCGATGGCGAGACGCGCGCAGAGCGATTGCAGCACGATCGCCATGATGTTGGACACCAGCGCCACGGTCAGCAGTGTGTAACCAAACTTCGATCCACCTGCGAGCGAGGTCGCCCAGTTGCCGGGGTCCATGTAGCCGACCGCAACAAGGTAGCCGGGACCGATGAACGCGAAGGCTCGTTTCCAGATGGGGCCATGCCGTCTGACCGGCACGCTGCCGTGAACATCGGAAAGCGAAAGCTCGCCGCCGGATTTGCGCCAGCCGGTTGCCGTGTTGGGTGCGTCCATGGAGGGTCTTCCAGTCAGAAGTGCCGTATCGCACTCCATCTAGATCAGGCCTCCCCATCCGTCAATGCAGTTGCAAATCATTTGCAATAAGAAGCCAGATGACAATTTTTGCAACTGGCGTCGGAGTACCGCATAATGGCGGCATGACTGAACCAGTGATTCACAAGCGGGACTATGAAGGCGAGTTGAAGCGCGCCGGCGTGCGATTGACCCGGCCGCGACGCGTCATAGTCGGCCTGCTCACGCAAACCGAAGATCATCCCGACGCGCTGGAAATCTTCCGCCGCGCTTCCGCGATCGACCCGAGCATCTCGCTCTCGACTGTTTATCGCACGATGAAGCTGCTCGAAGGCCTCGGCGCCATCCACCGCCACGCCTTCGAGGGCGGCCCCTCGCGCTTCGAACAAGCAGGCGGCGATCACCACGACCACCTGATCGATCTCGACACGGGTGATGTCATCGAGTTCAAGTCGGAACGGATCGAAGCCCTGCAAGCCGAGATCGCCGAGCGTCTCGGCTATGACATCGTCCATCACCGGCTCGAGCTTTACGGAAGAAAGCGGAAGGCTGTTTGAGCAGACGGGAAAACCTTCCGCTCCCTTCACAATTCCGAAGCTCCCTTGCCTAGCAATTTTCATTTTTGATTGGCATACTGTGCCTATCAAAATCTGGAAATGATAGGGATGATGTCTCTCGGCAGCATTGCGATGAGCGCCTACACCGATCTTGTGAGACTGTTGAGAGACGATGCAGTCTCCAGCATCAAGGGCAAACCGACGCTGAAACAGCGCGGCAATAAGGCCTACTGGTATGCGGCGCGCCGTGTCGGATCAGAGATGCGCTTCTTCTACATCGGCGAAGACAGCGCCGAGACGCGCACGCGCATACACCGCATTGAGGCGCTGCACGCGACAGCAAGAGAGCGCCAGGCTGAGCGGGCGCGGCTGGTCCGTCTGCTGCGGGCAGAGGGTTTGACACCGACAGATAGGGCGACCGGGTCCATCTTGTCCGCCATGGCAGACGCCGGGACGTTTCGGCTCGGCGGCACAATGGTTGGCACGAACGCATTCCGCCTGTACGAAGGCGAGCTTGGCATCCGCTTGCCGTTAGGCGGAATGGCAAACACCGGCGACATCGATGTTGCCCAATTCGAAAAGCTCAGCATCGCATTGGAGGATCAGGTCGACCCCGGCTTGGTTGAAACGTTCGCGGCGCTGAAGTTCGCCCCTTTGCCGGGGCTAGACCCACGTCATACCTGGCGCTGGGCTCAGGGTGGCAGTGGCCAGTTGGTCGAGTTCCTCACGCCGGCGTTCGGTGAGGAAACCATCCGCGACCTGCCCGCTTTAGGCGTCAACGCACAGGCGCTGAACTACCTCAATTTCCTCATCGCCGAGCCGATCCACGCTGCGGCCATCTACCGAGCCGGCGTTCTGGTGCAGGTGCCTCGCCCCGAACGGTATGCGATCCACAAGCTGATCGTCGCCGATCGTCGGCGTGAAGGTGACGGGAGCTTGAAAGCATCGAAGGACAGGGAGCAGGCTGCGTTTTTGATCGAAGCGATGGCCGAAGACCGGCCTGGCGATCTGCTCTGGGCCTATCGCACAGCAATAGCGGTTGGCCCCCGCTGGCGCGAACACCTAGCGAACTCCCTGATGCGTATGCCCGACACCAGGAACATCCTGCAGAGCCTCTAGGGCACGTTCGGTGGTGGTGAGGATGGGCACGACAACTTCAACCGAAAGGCACTCGGCCAACCCATCCATCGCAATCGCGCATAGCTCCTGCCCGATGCGGCTGGTTGACGCGGCCGTGTCGATGACCAACATCCGCTAACTCCGACCTCGACCCTTGCTGGCGTCCCCATTGCTGGCGTCCCTTGGCCGGAAACATAGGAGACAGCCATGGAAGCGGAAATCGGCCTGATCGGGCTCGGAACAATGGGCTCCAATCTCGCCCTCAACATCGCCGAAAAAGGTCACGACATCGCGGTCTTCAACCGCACGACGGCCAAGACCGGCGCATTCTTTGAAGCGGCCGGCGAGCTTCGCTCCAACATCATTCCCTGCACCAGCCTTGAAGAATTCGTCCAAGCGATCCGCCCGCCGCGCCCCATCATCCTGATGATCAATGCCGGCCAGCCCGTGGACGACCAGATCGAGGCGCTGAAGCCGCTGCTGTCGCACGACGACATCGTGATCGATGCCGGCAATGCCAATTTCCGAGACACGATGCGCCGCAATGGCGTGCTTGACGGTACCGGGCTGAACTTCATCGGCATGGGCGTGTCCGGCGGCGAGGTCGGCGCGCGGCACGGGCCTTCGATCATGGTGGGCGGCGCGGAAGCCTCCTACAAGCGCATCGAACAGGTGCTGCTCGACATTTCCGTCCAGTATGAGGGGCAGGCTTGCTGCGCCTGGCTCGGCGAAAACGGCGCCGGCCATTTCGTGAAGACCATCCATAACGGCATCGAATATGCCGACATGCAGATGATCGCCGAAATCTACGGCATCATGCGCGATGGCCTCGGCATGGCGCCGAAGGACATGGCGCCGGTCTTCGCCGGCTGGAACGAAGGCCGGCTGAACTCCTACCTGATCGAGATCACCGCCGCCGTGCTCGACACCGAAGATGCCGAAACCGGCAAACCGATCGTCGACATCATCCTCGACCGTGCCGGCCAGAAAGGCACCGGACGCTGGTCGGCCATCGAGGCGCAGCAGCTCGGCATCCCCGCCACCGGAATCGAAGCGGCGGTAGCCGCGCGCAGCCTGTCGGCGCTGAAAAACGAGCGCGAAGTCGCCGAAAAGGCTTACGGCTCGCTCGGTGAGGCGCTGAAGCGCGACGCGGCCCTGCTTGAGGATCTGGAACTGGCACTGCTGGCCGGCAAGATTGCAGCCTATGCGCAGGGTTTTGCGGTGATGAGCGGCGCGTCCGCGGATTACAAGTGGAACCTGCCCCTGCCCGAGATCGCCCGGATCTGGCGCGCGGGCTGCATTATCCGCTCGCAGTTCCTGTCCACCATCGCGGATGCATTTGAAGGCGCGGACAAGGAAACCAACCTTCTGGTCGTGCCGGCCTTTGTGGAAATGATGCGCGGAGCGCAAGCCGGTTTGCGTCGGGTCGTCGCCCGCGCAGCTGCTGCCGGACTTCCCGTCCCGGCACTCTCTTCGGCTTTGTCTTATTTCGACATGTACCGTCAGGGTCGCGGCACGGCCAACCTGATTCAGGGCCAGCGCGATTATTTCGGCGCCCATTCCTTCGAGCGCATCGACAAGCCCGGCGCCTTCCACGGGCCTTGGGGTATCAGCGCAATTTGATTGCGCGTGGGGCATCAGCGCGATTAAACGACGGCCCGGCTGGTCTTCGCTCGTCAAACGGCTACATGCGTGATCGACCCCAGGGAGATCGCGCATGACCTACAAGCCCGCCGAGACGCGTTACGACGCCATGATCTACAACCGGTGCGGCCGCTCCGGTTTGAAGCTGCCGGCCATTTCGCTTGGCCTATGGCACAATTTTGGTGAGGACACGCCTCATCAGACCAAGCGCGCGATCTGCCAGCAGGCGTTCGATCTCGGCATCACCCATTTCGACCTCGCTAATAATTATGGCCCGCCGCCCGGTTCGGCCGAAACCGCCTTCGGCGAGATCCTACGCACCGACTTTGCCGGCTTCCGCGATGAACTGATCATTTCCTCCAAGGCCGGCTGGGACATGTGGCCGGGGCCATACGGCAATCTCGGCAGCCGCAAATATCTGCTGGCCAGCCTCGACCAAAGCCTCGCCCGTATGGGTCTCGATTACGTCGACATCTTCTATTCACACCGCTTCGATCCCGATACGCCCTTGGAAGAAACGATGGGCGCGCTCGATCAGGCCGTGCGTTCAGGCAAGGCACTTTATGCCGGCATCTCGTCCTACAACTCCAAGCGCACACGTGAAGCGGTGGCCATTCTGCGCGATCTCGGCACGCCCCTGCTGATTCATCAGCACGCTTATTCCATGCTCAATCGCTGGGTGGAGGATGATGGCTTGCTGGACACGCTGGACGATGTCGGCACCGGCTCGATCGTGTTCACGCCACTGGCGCAGGGCATGCTGCCGGACAAATACATCTCCGGCAAAGCGGAGGGCGGGCGGGCGGCACAGGGCAAGTCGCTCAATCCCAACACGCTGAGCGAAGAGAACCTCGCCCACATCCGTGCTCTCAACGAGATCGCCAAGCGGCGTGGTCAGACGCTGGCGCAGATGGCGCTCGCCTGGGTGCTGCGCGGCGGCCGCGTGACCTCCGCGCTGATCGGCGCCAGCCGGCCGGAACAGGTGGTGGACTGCGTCGGCGCACTCGGCAATCTCGACTTCACCGCCGAAGAACTGGCCGAGATCGACCGCTATGCGGTGGATGCCGGCATCAACCTTTGGGCAAAGTCGGCCGAGCTTTAAGCACTCGCTTTCGGCGACACGTAGATCCGCGTCAGACTGCGCATGGGAATGGATATCGCCATGCGCAGGCCATCCGGTGCGAAGGTCGGGATCAGCGTCCCGCCCATCTGGGCGTTGACGCTGAGCGCCATCAGTTTGGTGCCGAACCCCGACGGCGTCGTGGGTTCCGCCACCACCGGTCCGCCGCTTTCGATCCAGTCCATGTGGTAGGTTTCGCTATCCTGATCGACCCGCGTTTCCAGCGTGATCGATCCGGTGTTGTTGGCCAGCGCTCCGTATTTCGCGGCATTGGTCGCCAGTTCGTGGAACAGCAGCGCCAACGGCGTAGCGGCGCGGTCATCGATCGGGACATCCTCGCCGCGGAAGATCAGCCTTGTCGCATCCGTGCCGTAAGGCGAAAGCAGGTCGGCCACCAGCGCATGCATCGTGGTGTCCACGCCGGCCACGCGCGACACATGGCTGTGCGGCCTCACGAAGTCATGAGCGCGCCCCAAGGCTGCGATGCGCTGGCGCAACTCGCCGACAACCGGGGCCATTTCCGGATATTGACGGCCCGACAAGGACACCAGGCCGGTCAGCACTGCGAAGATGTTCTTGATGCGGTGGCTGAGTTCCTGCGCGACGATCTCGCGTTCCACCGCCGCGATCTTGCTTTCATGAATGTCCGTGCAGGTGCCGAACCAGCGCATGATCGTGCCGTCGGCCTCCCGGATCGGCAAAGCGCGCCCCAGCGTCCAGCGATATTGCCCGGAGCGATGGCGCAGCCGGTATTCGATTTCGTAGGGGTCGCCGGTTGCCAGGCAGTGGCGCCACTGCTCCCACGCCCGCTGCTGATCCTCGGGATGGAACACGCCATTCCATTCCTCGCCATCGGTGGAGCCTTCCGGCATGCCGGTGAACTCGTACCAGCGCGCGTTGTAATAATCGTGATAGCCGTCGGGGCGCGTCGACCACACCATCTGCGGCATCGTATCGGCGATGGCGCGAAACCGCGCTTCACTGTCGATCAGCGCCATTTCCGTTGATTTGCGCTCGGTGATGTCGACCGTGACACCCGGCAGCCGCTCGGCCTTGCCGTCCTCGCCCGGAAACACACGGCCGACAGCCAGCACCCAGCGCTCGATGCCTTGGCGGTCCTGAACGCGATATTCCACGCGCACTGGGCCAAGCTCCTGGATGGCACTGTCGATTGCCTGTTGGAGGAGCGGCCGGTCAGCGGCGTTCACGCCGGCAGTGAAATCGCCAAGCGGAGCGCCGCGCGCGGCCGCTGCGGGATCGACGCCGTAAAGCTCGGCAAAGTTGCGGTTGGCGACGACCTGATCCCTGCGGATGTCCCAGTCCCAGGTGCCGACAATGCCGGCCGCATCGAGCGCAAAGGACATGGTTTCGCGACTGGCGGCGAGCTGCTGTTCGGCTTCCACCCGCTCCGTGATCTCGTTGACCATAACGAGGCCGCCAAGCACCTCGCCGGAGCGTTCGGTGATCGGGATATATTCGAGGTCGAGCCAAAGATCCTTCAACTCGCCGGTGCGGTTGAGTTGGAGCTTCATGCCCTTGTAGCCGAAGGTCTCGCCCTGGCTCAGCCGCCGGACATTCTCCCGGTTGAAGTCGGCGATTTCTGGAAAGGCCTGCGCGGCAGGAATGCCAATCAGGCTCTTGTAGCGCGGCCCGGCAAAGGCAGCATAAGCGTCGTTGAAGATCAGCAGGCCTTCGGGGCCGATCAGCAAGACCATCGGCGTATCGGAAGACAGCATCAGGCGCACCGTGGTGCCGATCGTTTCCGGCCATGTCCCGATTGGCCCCGAGCTCGTTGTCGACCAGTCGAAGCGGTCGATCAGGTCATGCATGAAGCTGGTGGCAAGGTGCTGCGGCAGCTTGGTGCGGTCGTTGGCGATAATGCGGTTATGCATGAAGTCTCGTCGAACGGGTTGCGGCTTCGGGCTCAAAAGGATCATGCGCGAGAGCCACGCCGCCCGGGGTCACGATGAACGCCCAAGCGGGTGTCGCGTTCCGGCAGGCAATTGCCGGGTTTTCCTCCTCCTGATCCTCCTCCTGCCACAGGATAGAGCCGGCTGTGCGAAAGTCCCGTCACGAAGTGGAAAAAGCCGCACAAAACCCTATATTCTCATGACATTCAGAAGCGATTCGCCACACGAATTTGCAATGCGCGCATTGCGCCGAATTCCGACGGCCTCGAAGCGGAAGTATTCATGTCTGACCAGCCCGAAACAAACGGCGTTCAAGCCGAATATGGCGCCGATTCCATCAAGGTCCTGAAGGGCCTGGATGCCGTGCGCAAACGGCCGGGCATGTATATCGGCGATACCGATGACGGCTCGGGCCTGCATCACATGGTCTACGAGGTCGTGGACAATGCGATCGACGAGGCGCTGGCCGGGCATGCCACGCTGGTCACGGTGACGCTGAACGCCGATGGCTCCTGCACGGTCACCGACAACGGGCGCGGCATTCCCACCGACATGCATGAGGAAGGCGTTTCTGCCGCCGAAGTCATCATGACCCAACTGCATGCCGGCGGTAAGTTCGACCAGAACTCCTACAAGGTGTCGGGCGGTCTGCACGGCGTTGGCGTTTCGGTGGTCAACGCGCTTTCGGTGTGGCTGAAGCTCAAGGTGCGCCGTAAGGGCAAGATCCACGACATCAGCTTCACCCATGGCGTGGCCGACGCGCCGCTGGAAGTCACGGGTGACGCCGGCGACGAGACCGGCACGGAAGTCACCTTCCTGCCCTCGTCCGAAACCTTTACCATGGTGGAGTTCGATTACAACACGCTGGAACACCGGCTGCGCGAACTCGCCTTCCTGAATTCCGGCGTCCGCATCCTGCTGACCGATCGCCGTCCGGCCGATGTGAAAACCACCGAGCTGATTTACGAAGGCGGTTTGGAAGAGTTCGTCAAATATCTCGACCGCGCCAAGAAGGCGCTGATCCCCGCGCCGATCGCCATCAAGGCCGAGCGCGACGGCATCACGGTGGAAGTCGCGATGTGGTGGAACGACAGCTACCATGAAAACGTGCTGTGCTTCACCAACAACATTCCGCAACGCGATGGCGGCACGCACCTTGCCGGCTTCCGTGGCGCGCTGACGCGCCAGGTGACCGGCTATGGCGACAGTTCCGGCCTGACCAAGAAGGAAAAGGTTTCGCTCACCGGCGACGATTGTCGCGAAGGCCTGACCGCCGTGCTTTCGGTGAAGGTGCCGGATCCTAAATTCTCGTCGCAGACCAAGGACAAGCTGGTGTCCTCGGAAGTGCGGCCGGTGGTGGAAAGCCTCGTCAACGAAGCGCTCGGCACCTGGTTGGAAGAGCATCCGACTGAAGGCAAGGTGCTGATCGACAAGGTGATCCAAGCTGCGGCAGCACGCGAAGCGGCCCGCAAGGCACGCGAAATGACGCGCAAGAGCACGCTGTCGATCACCTCGCTGCCGGGCAAGCTGGCCGATTGCCAGGAACGCGATCCCGCCAAGTCCGAAATCTTCATCGTCGAGGGTGACTCGGCAGGTGGCTCGGCCAAGGGTGGCCGTTCGCGCCAGAACCAGGCGATCCTGCCGCTGCGCGGCAAGATCCTCAATGTCGAGCGCGCCCGGTTCGACCGCATGTTGTCGTCCGAAATGATCGGCACGATGATCACCGCGCTGGGCACCGGCATCGGCAAGGACGAGTTCAACGCCGACAAGCTACGTTACCACAAGATCATCATCATGACGGACGCCGACGTCGATGGCGCCCATATCCGCACCCTGCTCCTGACCTTCTTCTTCCGCCAGATGCCGGAGCTGATCGAGCGCGGTCATCTCTACATCGCCCAGCCGCCGCTCTACAAAGTCACGCGCGGCAAGAGCTCGCAATATATCAAGGACCAGCCGGCCTTCGAGGACTACCTGATCGACAACGGTCTAGACGAAGCCACGCTGAACCTCGGTTCGGGCGAAGTGCGCGCCGGCGGCGATCTCGACTCCGTCGTGCATGACGCCTTGCAGGTGCGCGGCCTCATCAACGGCCTGCATTCCCGCTACAACCGCATGGTGGTGGAACAGGCAGCGATTGCGGGTGCCTTGAAGCCGGAACTGCTGGACGATCTCGGCCGCGCCAACGCGCTGGCCGAAGAGGTCGCCAAGCGCCTCGATGCCGTCTCGGAAGAAACCGAACGCGGCTGGACCGGCCGGACCAACCCGTCCAACGAAGGCACCGGCGGTTTCGTGTTCGAGCGCACCGTGCGCGGCGTGAAGGAAGCCGCTGTGCTCGATGCCGGCCTGCTAAGCTCGGCCGATGCCCGCGCCATGGACCGCTTCGCCGAGCGTCTTGGCGAGATCTACAAGACCCCGCCGGTTCTGCGCCGCAAGGACATCAACGAGATGATCAGCGGCCCGCTGCATCTCCTCGACGTCGTGTTTGCATCCGGCCGCAAGGGCCTGACCATGCAGCGCTACAAGGGCTTGGGCGAAATGAACGCCGAGCAGCTGTGGGAAACCACGCTCGACCCCAACGTCCGCTCGCTGCTCCAGGTCAAGGTCAACGACGCCACCGACGCCGACTCCCTCTTCGCCCGCCTGATGGGCGACGACGTCGAACCCCGCCGCGACTTCATCCAGGACAACGCCCTGTCGGTGGCCAATCTGGACGTTTGATCTGGCTGCCGAACTCAATCTCTCCTTCTTCGCGCGACCGGCTCTTACAGTCGCGCCGGATCTGATCGGCTGCCTCTTCGGCGTCGGCGAAGCCACCGGCGTCATCGTCGAAACGGAAGCCTATGAGCCGGACGATCCGGCGTCGCACTCCTTTCGCGGCCAGACCCTGCGCAACAAGGCGATGTTCGGTTCGCCGGGTACCGCTTACATCTATCGCTCCTATGGCATTCATTGGTGCTTCAACATTACCTGCCTTCCCGGCAGCGCGGTGCTGCTGCGCGCGATCGAGCCGACTGGGGGTCTTCACCTCATGCGGGAACGTCGGGGAATGGACGCCTTGCGGTTGCTGTGTTCGGGGCCGGGCAAGCTGTGCCAGGCACTCGGCATTGACATCACGCTCGATGGTCGGACGCTGGATCAACCACCCTTCACCTTCCGCCATCAGGCGCCGGCTGGCTCGCTTGTCGCCGGTCCTCGCATCGGCATCACCAAGGCGGCCGAGCAGCCATGGCGCTTCGGCCTGAAAGGCTCAGCCTTCCTGAGCAAACGATTCTAGGATCAGCAACCGTTTCCATTCAGGTGGGCAACATCTTGGAACGATTCAACTTCTCCGTCTTTCTAGAAGGAAGACGCGTAGGAGTTTGGAAACGTGGCACCGCGGGCAAACTGGAAAGGCTTCCTCAAGGTCGGGGCGCTGAGCTGCCCGGTGGCGCTTTATACGGCGGTCTCGACCTCCGAGCGCATCGCCTTCCACACGCTCAACCGCAAGACCGGCAACCGCGTCCATCGCCAATTCATCGATGCCGAGACCGGCAAGCCCGTCGAAAAAGACGACCAGATCAAGGGCTACGAGGTCAATCAGGGCGATTACATCACGCTGGAACCGGATGAGGTCGCAAGCGCGGTGCCAGACAGCGACAAGACGCTCGCCGTTGAGGCCTTTGTCACCTGCAGCGACATTGACGATGTTTACCTCGACCGCCCCTATTACCTCGCCCCAGCCGACAAGGGCGCTCAGGAGGCCTTTGCCCTGATCCGCGGAGGCCTCGCCAAGTCCAAGTCGGCGGCCTTTGCCAAGACCGTCTTGTTCCGCCGCGTCCGCAACCTCCTGATCCGCCCGCACAATGACGGGCTGATCGCGACGACGCTGAACTTCGACTACGAGGTGCGGTCTGCGAAGGAAGCTTTTGCGGATATGTCGGACACCAAGATCGCGGGGGAGATGCTCGATCTCGCCAAGCACATCATCAACACCAAATCCGGCAAGTTCGATCCCAAGAACTTTGACGACCGTTATGAATCGGCTCTCGCCGAACTGGTGAAGGCCAAGATGGAAGGTCGCGACTTCAAGGCTGCCAAGCCGAAGGCGCCCGCCAAGGTCGTCGACCTCATGGATGCTCTGCGCCGCAGCGCCGAAGGTGCTGGCGCCAAGGCCGCGCCTAAGAAGACCACTACCAAGAAGGCTCCTGCCCGCAAACCCGCTGCGGCCAAGCGCGCCAAGGCCGAACCGCAGCGCAAGGCGTCCTGATCATGGCGCTCGAGGACTATCACAGCAAGCGCAACTTCGACCAAACCGCCGAACCGCGCGGCGGCAAGGTCAAGAAAGCCTCCGGCAACAGCTTCTGCATCCAGAAGCATGATGCCACCCGCCTGCATTACGACTTCCGCCTCGAACTCGACGGCGTGCTAAAAAGCTGGGCGGTGACGCGGGGTCCGAGCCTCGACACATCCGAGAAGCGGCTGGCTGTTCAGACCGAAGACCATCCGCTGGAATATGGCGACTTCGAAGGCACGATCCCGCAAGGCGAGTATGGCGGCGGGACGGTTCTGCTCTGGGATAGGGGAACCTGGAAGCCGACTTACGATCCGCACAAAGGTCTCGCCAAGGGTCATCTCGAATTCGAGCTGGAGGGCGAAAAACTCTCCGGGCGATGGCACCTCGTGAAGATGCCGCGACGGGCCCGCGAGAAGCGCGACAACTGGTTGTTGATCAAAGCTGATGATGCTTTCGCCAGGTCGGCGGACGACGGCGACATTCTCGAAGAGCGGGAAAAATCGGTAAAAACCGGGAGAAATCTGGATGAAATTGCCGGTGAAATGCCGGGATGGTCGTCCAAAACGGGAAAAATAGAGCGCAAAATTCCCGAAAAATCCGCCTCTGCGAAGCCAAAACGGACACGTTCCACGAAGGCAGCGGAGCCGTCGAGCGCGCCTTCGATCAAAGGCGGAAAGCAGGCCGAACTCCCCGACTTCATCCCGCCGGGTTTGGCGACGCTGGTTGCGAAGGCACCGAGTGGAAAGCGCTGGATCCACGAGATCAAATTCGATGGCTACCGTCTGCAAGCGCGGATCGATCACGGCAAGGTCAAGCTTATGACCCGTACCGGGCTCGACTGGACGGCCAAGTTCGGCGCAGCTGTGGTGGATGCACTGAAGGCCTTGCCTGCCGAAACCGCCCTGCTCGACGGCGAGCTGGTAGTGGAAACGCAGAGCGGCACGTCGGATTTCTCCGCGCTGCAGGCCGATCTCAGCGAAGGCAAAAGCGACCGCTTCATCTATTATGCCTTTGATCTCATGCACTTGGATGGTCAGGATCTTACCGGCGCCAAGCTGATCGATCGCAAGGCTGAGCTGGAGCGGATCGTCGGCTCGGAAGGCGGCGTGGTGCGCTATTCCAGCCACTTCACCGTGGAAGGCGAGGTGGTGAAGGCGCATGCGTGCAAGCTCAATCTGGAAGGCGTCATATCCAAGATCGCGGATGATCCCTACCCCGCCGGACGGTCGAAAAGCTGGGTGAAATCAAAGTGTTCTAGCCGGCAGGAGTTCGTCATCGCCGGTTATGTGCCGTCCACCGTGGACAAGCGGATGATCGGCTCGCTCGTGCTTGGCGTCTATGAAGATGGCGACTTGCAGCATATCGGCCGCGTCGGAACGGGTTATAGCCGCAAGGTGGCCGGCGAGTTGTTCAAAAGGCTCGATGCAATCAAAATTGCCAAGAGCCCTTTCCCCGCCAAGCTGCCGGCGGAAGCGCGGCGCGATGTCGTGTTCGTGGAACCGCAGCTTGTTGCCGAGATCGAGTTCCGCGGCTGGACCGGCGACCACAATCTGCGCCATGCCTCGTTCCGCGGTCTGCGTGAAGACAAGCCGGCGGCGGAGGTCGTCAAAGAGGAACCGATCGCGACCGTAAAGGCCGAAGAAACAAAGGTTTCGCGGAAACCTGCCGCGCTTCCCTCAAGCGTCAAGCTGACCCATCCCGAGCGCATCTATTGGCCCGAAGACGGCGTCACCAAAGAAGGCCTCGCCAACTACTACGCGGAAGTCTGGCGATCCATGGCGCCCTTCGTGCTGAACCGGCCACTGGCCTTGCTGCGTTGCCCCGACACGATCCACGGCCAATGCTTCTTCCAGAAGCATGTCTGGCGCGGCGCCAACAGGGCAATCAAGCTGTTCAAGGATCCCAAGGATGAAGCGGACGAAGAACCGCTGGTGATGATCGATGGGCTCGATGGATTGATCGGCCTAGTTCAGGCCGGTGCGCTGGAAATCCACCCCTGGGGCTCGACAGTCGAGGCATTGGAACAGCCGGACACGATCATCATGGATCTCGATCCCGGTGAAGGCGTGAGTTGGGAGCGCATCTGCGATGGCGCGCGTGAGATCAAGGAGCGCATGGAAGCGGTCGGCCTCGCAGCCTTCGTGAAGACGTCTGGCGGCAAGGGCCTGCATGTGGTGTCGCCGCTGACGCCCAAGGCTGACTGGGACACGGTGAAGGCCTTTACCAAGCAGATGGCGGAAGCCATGGCGGCCGACAGTCCGGACGAGTATGTTTCGGTGATCACGAAATCCAAGCGCACCAACAAGATCCTGGTGGATTATCTGCGTAATGGCCGCAACGCCACGGCGGTAGCCGCCTATTCCTCACGCGCAAGAACCGGTGCAGCGGTGTCAATGCCGATCGAATGGGATGAGCTGGGACCTGAGATCAGCCCGGCCGGCTTCACCGTGGTGAATGCGCCTGATCATGTCGCCAACCGAAAGCGGGATCCGTGGGGCGATTTCCTGAGCGCCGCGCGACCGCTGCCAGCCACCAAGACAAGGGCCAGGAAGCGCTAGCTTTCAGCGCTTTTTGGCCGGCTTCTTCTCGCCTTCGGCTTCCAGGCTCTTCTTCAGCGCATCCATGATGGAGATGACGTTGGAGCCGGATTCCTGCGGCTCTTCCGCCTTCTTCTTCGGCTTGGCCTTGCGGCCCTTTTTCTTGGCTTCGATGATGTCGAGCAGCTTGTCCTGCACGGGGTCTTCGGCGAATTTCGGGGTCCAGTCTTGTGTACGCTCGCCGATGACCTTCTTGATCATCGTGAGCTCTTTGGTGTCGACCTTCTTCTCGCCGATACCGCCAAAGTAAGCGTCTTCGTCACGCACTTCGTCGCCATAATGCAGGGTCCACAAAATGATGCCCTTGTCGCGCGCTTCCAGCATCACGGCGCGCTCGCGGCGATACATCACCAGTCGGGAAATGCCGACCTTGCCGGTTTCGGCCATTGCGTCGCGGATCACGGAGAAGGCTTCCTCGCCGACCTCGTCATCGGGCACAAGGAAATGCGGCTTGTCGTAATAGATCCAGCCAATGTCTTCCTTCGGCACGAAGGTTTCGATGTCGATGGTGCGGGTGGAATCCAGCGCAACCGCGTCGATCTCGTCATCTTCCAGCATGACGAAATCGTCTTCGCCGCGCGGATAGCCCTTCACCTCGTCTTCGTCCGATACCGGCTTGTTGGTGACGGCATCGACATATTGCGTGGTGATGCGGTTACCGGTCTGGCGATTGAGCGTGTGGAACTTGACCTTGGCGTTCTCGGTCGTGGCCGGCGTCATCGCCACCGGGCAGGTGACGAGCGAGAGCTTGAGATAGCCCTTCCAGAACGAACGCGGCGCCATGGTTGAACTCCAGACATGAACAACAAGGACATGAACAACTCCAGGCAAGAACTAGCTGGCTTTGTTGCGGTTCCCTCAGCGCCACGGCGATCCGCAGCTAGGCGCAAAGCTCCCGGCGCGCGCCTGCGGCAGATTGTGCGTTGACCTTCCCCTTACTGGAAACCTTAGCCTCCGCCGATCATCAACGCTGCCCGCGAAGGTTCTCCCATGAAAACGCTTCCTCTTTCCCTTGCCGCTCTCGGCCTTCTTTCGCTGTCCGGTCTTGCTGTTGCTCAGGATCATTCCGGTCATATGTCCGGCCATGAAGGTCACACGATGAGCGAAGCGAGTGACGCCGATGCAGCCCCGTCCACGAAGGCGTTCGAGGATGCCAATGCGGCGATGCATGAGGCCATGGCGATCGACTTTACCGGCAGTCCCGATGTGGACTTCGTGCGCTCGATGATCCCGCACCACGAGGGGGCTGTGGCCATGGCCAAGGTCCAGCTGCAATACGGCAAGGATCCGGAACTGCGGAAGCTCGCCGAGGAAGTCGTGGCGGCGCAGGAACCTGAAATTGCCGCCATGAAAGCATGGGTGGCAAAAAACGCGAAGTAAGGTCTCGACCTATACTTATGTTCTTGTTTTGTGCTGAATTCCCAGACACTTATGGTGAATTCAGCATTTAAGTAAAATTTTACGCTGCCCCGCGCAAACTATGACTTGTCCGGCTTTTGCTGGAACCGTTCGAAAGTCATCGAGTTTCCCGAGTGTCAGGAGTAGCGGAATGATGACGCAGGCAAACACCAAGAAGGGCGTTGAGGTAGCGGGCGCTGCCAATCTGAGGCGGCAGATCCGCACAGAAACCAATAGCCGTTTTCTGCACAATCTCCCCGCCTTCAAGACGGAGCGCACGCTGCCGGACGATCTTGAAGTCCTGCTCGACCGCCTTGATCAGGCTGACCGGATTCGTCGCCTGAGCTAAGTTCGATTGCTGGCGGGAGCAACCCGCCGCCAGGAATAGCCGGCGCCTTTTTCTTCCGGCGTAACAGCGGGCTGGTAGCGCTGCTCGATGCCGCCCACCCGCCCTTCGGCCAGACGCTTCAAGGCCGTGGGGTTCGATACTTCGAACTCGGTGAAGCCCAGCCGCAGCATATGCGGGACCTGATCGATCAGCACATCGCCCGTAGCGCGCAACACGCCTTCAAAATCATATCGCGCACGCAGCAGTTCCGCCTTTGAGAAACTGCGGCCATCGCTAAACGCCGGGAACGACAGTGCCACAAGCTTCAAGTCGGGCAGGAACGGCACGAGATCGTCCAGCGGCTCGCCGGGCTGAACGGAGACACCGAGACGGCCGCGCAGGGAGGCGCGGCGTTCCTCATCGAGATTGAGGAAGGTCAGCAGCGGCAGGATCACGCCTGTGTTGGTATCGTCTGCTGCTCCGACATCGTCGCCATGGATCCAGGTATCGTCATCGCGGAACCCTCGCGGGGTCCACAAACGCCAGGCCGGCTTTTCTGGGGAAGTCGTGTCGGTCATGTCAGTTCCGGAAGCATGCGGTCAGAGCGTCGAAGAGGTCAGGGACGCATCGAGGCCGGAGAGGTGAATACCACATTCGGTCTTGGCCTGCCCCGCCCAGCGGCCCGAGCGCGGGTCTTCACCGGGCGCCACCGGCTGGGTGCAGGGAAAGCAGCCGATCGACAGGTAGCCGTAGGCAACCAGCGGGTTCTCGCGCAAGGCATGGGCGCGCATGTAAGCGGCCTGGTCAGACGTGGTCCAGCTTGCCAGCGGATTGATGCGCACGCGGCTGCCGACAGCCTCAAACACGGGAATGGCGTTGCGGGTGGAAGCCTGATGCCGCTTGCGGCCGGTCAGCCAGGCCTTGAAAGGTGCAACACCCCGCGCCATAGGCTCGACCTTGCGGACATCGCAGCATGCGTCGGTGCTGGTCTTGTGAAGCAGGCCCGTGGGATCTTCGACGGCGAGGCGTGTTTCGTCCGGCTGGACGATCTGCAGGTTGCTGAGGCCGAGATCGGCCGCGAGCGCATCGCGATATTGCAGGGTCTCGCCGAAGTGGTGGCCGGTATCGAGAAAGAGCACCGGCACTGATGGGTCCACGGTGGCGACGATGTGCAGGAGCGCTGCGGAGTCCGCGCCGAAGGATGACACGGCGGCCAGGCCATCCAGACCGAAGCGATCGAGCGCGACCTGGATGATTTCTTCCGGCTCCAAACGGCCGTAGCGGCCTTCCAACTCGGCTGCGACAGCAAGTGCCGAAACGGCCTCGTCGCGTTGGCCGGTCTCACGCTGCTTTTGCGTCAGCTCCATAAAGGGCCTCCTTGAAGGGTGCGGAGCCGACCCGGCGATACGCATCCAGGAAGCGCTCGGACGGATCGGTGCGCAGGCCGAGATAGGTGTCGACGATGGTTTCGATCGCATCGGTCACGTCTTCGGGCGCAAAGCCGCGGCCGATGATCTCGCCGATCGAGGTGTGCTCGTCGCCCGAACCGCCCAGCGTGATCTGGTACAGCTCGGCGCCTTTCTTTTCCACGCCGAGAATGCCGATATGGCCGACATGATGATGGCCGCAGGCATTGATGCAGCCGGAGATCTTGAGCTTCAGCTCGCCGATCTCGCGCTGTCGCTCCAGTGACGCAAAGCGGCGGGAAATATCCTGCGCAACGGGAATCGAGCGGGCATTGGCGAGCGCGCAGTAATCCAGACCCGGGCAGGCAATGATGTCCGAGATCAGGTTGGAGTTGGCGGTCGCCAGACCGATCTCAACCAGCGCGTCGAACACTGCCTTTAGATCGGCGCGGGCGACATGCGGCAGGATCAGGTTCTGCTCATGGCTGACGCGCAGTTCATCAAAGGCATAGCGCTCAACGATGTCGGCCACCGCATCCATTTGCGAGTCGGTGGCGTCACCGGGAATTTCGCCGATGCCCTTCAGCGAGATGGTGACGGCGGCATAATCGGGATTGTGGTGGGTAATGACGTTCTGGTTGAGCCAGGCCGCGAAATCGCGGCTGTCGAGCTGTGCCTGCTTGCACACCGCCTCGCCTTCAGGTCGGGCGAGCAGTTCCGGCGGCGCGAAGTAGGTTTCGATGGCGCGGATGTCGCTTTCGGGCAATTTCAGCTCGGTGTCGCGCAGGGCGTCGAACTCGGCTTCCACCTGGCGGGTCAGCTCTTCCGTGCCGGTTTCATGCACGAGGATCTTAATGCGTGCCTTGTATTTGTTGTCGCGGCGGCCGTGCAGATTATACACGCGCATCACGGCGGTGATGTAGGACAGCAGGTCCTTTTCGGGCAGGAAATCCCGGATCTTCTTGGCGATGATCGGCGTGCGGCCCTGACCGCCGCCGACATAAACGGAAAAGCCAAGTTCGCCGGCTTCGTTCTTCTTCAAATGCAGGCCGATGTCATGCACCTGTATCGCGGCACGGTCGCGCTCGGCACCGGTCACGGCAATCTTGAACTTGCGCGGCAGGAACGAGAATTCCGGATGCACCGACGACCACTGGCGCAGGATCTCGGCATATGGACGGGGATCGGCGACTTCGTCAGCGGCGGCACCGGCGAAATGGTCGGCGGTGACATTGCGGATGCAGTTGCCGGAGGTCTGGATCGCATGCATCTCGACGGTTGCGAGATCGCGCAGGATGGCCGGCATATCGGCCAGGGCCGGCCAGTTGAACTGGATGTTCTGGCGCGTGGTGAAGTGGCCGTAGCCCTTGTCATAGGTGCGCGCGATGTGGGCGAGCATGCGCAGCTGCTTCGACGACAGCGTGCCGTAAGGGATCGCGACGCGGAGCATGTAAGCGTGGAGCTGTAGGTAAACGCCGTTCATCAGGCGCAGCGGCTTGAAGGCGTCTTCGCTGATCTCACCGGCAAGCCGGCGCTGGACCTGGTCGCTGAACTCGGCGACCCGGTTGTTCACGAAGGACTGATCGAACTCGTCATAACGATACATGACAACGTGCTTTCGTGTGACGCCTTCAGGCGGCGGTGTTGGCGGAAGCGGCGCCGAAGCGCGCGGCCTTGCCAAAATGGAGATGGGTGGTCGGGCCGTTGGCGCGGATCTGTTCGCGCAGGCGGTTGGGACGAATTGCGCCATCGACCAGCGCGACGTCGATCAGGTTGACGTCCACGACCTCGTTATTGGCGAGCGCAGCCTTGCCGGCGGCATCCAGCCTGGCTTCGGTATCGGCATCCAGAGCACGCTCGGCGAACTGGATGTTCTCGACCCAGGAACGGTCGGCCGCCAGCCACACGGCTTCGCCGTCAACAAGGCGGTTCGCGGTCAGGATCTTCATGAGGCGTCCTTGGTCGGTCAAGCCGCCACCGGCGCCGGGATATGGGCGCTGAGCGGCGTGGATTTGTGGAAATTGGCGCCGGCAACCGCGTCGCCGATGATGGTCATGACGGGTCCGGTCAGATCCGTCCTTGCCTGCAGCGACGGGAGGTCGGCCAGCGTGCCATGGAACATGCGGCGCCCGGACTGGCTGGCATTTTCCACGACCGCGACGGCTGTGTCGGAAGCAAGACCGGCGGCCATCAGGCGCTCGGCGACATCGGCTGCGATGGAGCGCCCCATGTAAACGGCGACCGTCGCGCCTCCGATGGCGAGCTTGGCCCAGTCGGGCAGCACCTTGCCGCGCAGATCATGGCCGGTGGTGAAGACGATCGACGAAGACACGCCACGCAGGGTCAGCGGCAGTTCGAAATCGGCTGCGGCTGCGAAAGCGGAGGTAACGCCCGGCACGACCTCATAGGACACGCCGGCATCGCGCATTGCCTGCATTTCCTCGCCCGCGCGGCCGAAGATCAGCGGATCACCGCATTTCAAACGCACAACGCGCTTGCCGCCTTTCGCCAGTTCGACAAGGAGATCGTTGATCTCACCCTGGCTCCTGGAGTGGCAGCCCTTACGCTTGCCGGCGGCGATGCGTTCGGCATCGCGGCGGCCCATGGCAACCACGGCTTCCGGCACCAGCGCATCATGCACGATCACATCGGCCTGCATCAGGAGGCGCTGGGCGCGCAGGGTGAGCAGGTCCTCGGCACCTGGCCCGGCGCCGACGAGGGCGACATGACCGGTTATTTCATGGCGTTCCGCTAGCAGCGCATGGACGGCAGCGTGGGACGCATCGGCTTGGCCGCGCTCCAAGAGTTGCGCAGGCTTGCCATCAAAGAAGTCGGACCAGAACCGGCGGCGGGCATTACCCCTGGGCACGACATGCTCGACGCGGTGTCGATAGCTCGCAGCCATCGTCGCCAGGCGACCGAGCGAGGGGGGCAGCAGGGCGTCGATCTTGGCACGGATCATCTGCGCAAGAACGGGGCCGGCGCCTTCGGTGCCAATTGCTACGGCGACGGGTGCGCGGTTGATCAAAGCGGGCGTGAAGAAGTCGCAGAGGTCCGGACGATCCACGGCATTGACCGGCACGCCGAGTGCGCGCGCGAGATCAACAACGGCTCGATCGGCCTCTTTCTCGCCTGTTGCGGCGAACACCACGACGGCGCCGCGCAGGTGTTCGGCGGTTGGCTCAAGCGCCAGGTGCCGGACGGAGTTTTGTGCGATCCAGGCGGCGAAATCGGATTCCAGTTCAGGTGCGACTATCAACAGCTCGGCGCTCGACTGCACCATCAAACGGGCTTTCGCAAAAGCCTCATCCCCGCCGCCCGCGATCACCACGCAACGGCCGGCGACCTTCAGGAAAAAGGGGAAGGCATTCAGCTTTGTCGATTGGCTGGCAAAAGGCATGGCTTGGACTGCGCTGTTGATCTCTCATCATGCCAAACGAGCGCTCGAAATTGAAGGAACGGCCACGCCTTGAAAACGGATAATGTGGCAGTTATTTCTAGACACAAGGCCTTCGGCGCAAACTTCATCCAGAATTCAGCAGTAGCTTCTTAGGTGAGCGGAACTTCATGCTCCTAAGGCGGCGTGTTGGAATAAATGTGCCGCGTGCAGGCATGTTGATGGCATGTCGTTGCTCAGCCAGCCACCAAACAGTTGCTGGCACTGCAAAAATCAACCAAGGCCTGGCGTCAACTTAAGCTACGACCGACCGATCAGACGTGCTGGCCGCCGTTGATGTGGATTTCCGAGCCGGTGACGTAAGATGCCTGGCCGGAACACAGGAAGAAGATGATATCCGCCACTTCCGCCGTGGTGCCGAGACGACGCAGCGGGATCTGCTCGACGATCTTGTCGGTGCCAGGCGACAGGATCGAGGTGTCGATCTCGCCTGGCGCGATCGCGTTGACGCGGATGCCATGCGGGCCGAAGTCCGCCGCCATCTCGCGCGTCAAGGAGCCGAGAGCCGCCTTGGACGTGGCATAGGCAGTGCCGGCGAAGGGGTGAACGCGGGTGCCGGCGATGGAGCTGACGTTGACGATCGAGCCCTTTGCAGCCGACAACTCACGAAACAGGCCGCGCGCCAACATGATCGGCGCAAAGAAATTGACCTGGAACACATCGCGCCAGACATGCATCGGCGTTTCAATGGAGTTCATCCGCGCGCCGTCTTTCAGCTTGGGCGAAATGGCGGCGTTGTTGACCAGCGCGTGCAGCTCACCGCCATTGTCTTCCAGGCGATGGCGAATTTCGGCCACCGCGCTGCCGACATCTTCCGGATCGCTGAGGTCTATCTTGATGTGATCTTCCGGCCCCGACGGCCACGGGCAGTCTTCGGAAAAATCCTGCCGCGAACAGGTGATGACGCGCCAGCCTTCGCGCGAAAAGCGCTTCACGGTGGCATGGCCAATGCCGCGGCTCGCGCCGGTCAGCACAAGGGTCTTTCGGGTGTCAGGCTCGGCCATGATCGGGATCTCCAGAAGCCGCTATGTAGCGAATGACGGAGCGCATTGCGAGATGGGGTAACGCCGCTCCCGCATCAACATTCATCACCATGCGCAGAAAAACTTACTTGCCGAGAATGATCGACAGGATGCTCTTGCTGGACGCCGTGCCGCCGACATCCGTTTGCGGTCGGCGAATGGCGCCGGTGGCGGGGTTTTCTTGTTCATCGGCGCGAACGCCAACTGGCTGAGACGGCGGCATTGGCATAACCGGCTGTTGTTGTTCGGGCTCTGCCTGTTCCTCGGCCGATCTGAGGATGGCGTCGAGCTGCGGCTGGGCACGGTAGAACTCGACGCCGGGCAGCTTGACCGGCTGCAATCCCTCATGCGCGGCCGCCATAAAATCGTGCCAGGCAATGGTGGCCAGCGAGCCGCCGGTGGCATTCTTCATGGGCGAGCCGTTATCGTTGCCGAACCAGACACCCGTGGTGAGATTGGCGGTGTAGCCGACAAACCAAGCGTCGCGCGAGTTCTGGGTCGTGCCGGTTTTGCCGGCGGCCGGCCAGCCGAAGTCCGCGCGCTTGCCGGTGCCGGCTTCGATGGTGCGCGACATCATGGAATTCATCATGCCGACGATATCGGCGTGCACCACGCGCGGCGTGTCGGTGGCGCGGAAATCGTACAGCACCTCGCCCTTGGGCGTGGTGATGCGCTTGACGACATGAAGGTCCGCCTTGAAGCCGCCATTGGCATAAGGAACGTAAGCCGCCGTCAGTTCGAGTGGCGTGACGTCAGACGTGCCGAGCGCGATGGAGGCGTTGCGGTCGAGCTTGGAGTTGATGCCCATGCGGTGCGCGACTTCGATGACATTGTCGACGCCGGCTTCGCGGGCGAGCTGCGCGGCCACGGAATTCAGCGACTTCGACAGTGCTTCGGTCAGGGTGACGCGGCCGTAATAATGCCCCCCATAGTTTTCGGGCTTCCATTTGCCGATGGTGATCGGCGCATCGTTGCGGATCGATTCCGGGCGTGCGCCCTGTTCAAGAGCGGCCTGATACACAAAGGGCTTGAAGGCCGAGCCGGGCTGGCGCCGCGCGCCCGATGCGCGATCGAACTGGCTCGCGGCATAATCGCGGCCACCAACCATGGCGCGAATGGCGCCAGAATTGTCGATCGACACCAGCGCGCCCTGGCTCACCTTGTTCTTGGCGCCGTTTTCGTCGATCAGCGTGCGGATCGACAATTCGGCGAAATGCTGCAGCGTCTGGTCAATCGTGGTTTCCACCACGATGTCGCTGTTCACCTCGCCCACAAGCTCCGGCAGCGCATCCATGACGCGGTCCGCGACGTAGTTTTCCGAGCCGGTCCAGTAAGCGGCGGCTTTGGCGGCGGGCGTGCTCATGGCGGTCGCCAGTTCGCCATCGGCGATCACGCCCTGGTCGCGCATGGCGGCCAACACGATCTGAGCGCGATCTTCGGCAGCCTGCGGATCGCGGGCGGGTGACAAACGCGAAGGTGCCTTGAGCAGACCGGCCAGCAGTGCTGCCTGCGACAGGCTCACATCCTTGGCCGAAACGCCGAAGTAGCGGCGTGACGCCGCTTCCACGCCATACGATCCCGAGCCGAAATAGACCCGGTTCAGGTACATTTCGAGGATCTCGTCCTTGGTATGCTCATGCTCCAGCCACAGGGCAAGCATGACCTCCTGCACCTTGCGCTCCAGCGTGCGCTCGGGCTTCAGAAACAGATTTTTCGCAAGCTGCTGCGTCAGGGTCGAGCCGCCTTGGGCTACGCGGCCGCGCGCCAGGTTCTGGAACACTGCGCGGCCGAGACCCAGCGGATCGACGCCGAAATGCTGGTAAAAGCGGCGATCCTCGATCGCCACCACGGCCTGCGGGATATAGGGCGACATCTGCTTGAGACTGACCGCCTCACCGCCGGTGGCGCCGCGATTGGCGATCAGCATGCCATCGACGGCAACGATCTTTACGTTGGGCGGACGGTCGGGGATTTCCCAGGTCGTGGCGCTTGGCATGCGCGCGGCATAAAACGCCATGAGGCCAACCATGGCAATGCCGCCCCACAGGCAAAGCACCAAACCCCAGTAGATCGCGCGGCTGAACAGGCCGAAGCCGCCGCGCCGCCGTTTGCCACCCCGTGCGGATCTTGTGCGGGGCTCTGCGGCCTTTTTGGCCTTGGTCTTAGGCTGGCGCACAATGCGGTCGTCCGAACTGACCGACAGCCCGTCGCTTGCGGATGGCGCGCCAAAGTTCGGCTCGATCCGTCCGCCGCCTTTGCGTTTTGCCGCCATCCGTAAGTGCCCCTCAGTCCTGCCGTGCCTCGGCGTGGCTGCAGGGTAAATGCGGCGCCTTTAGGGGCGGTTAACCCTCGCAGCGTGAAGGGCTTTTGCTTTAATCCACCTTTCAGGCCCTTGGCGTAAACACCAACGCAACATGGCTGAGGAGATGGCTGGAATGGCGGCTGCGGGAGTGGAGCGGGTCGACTGGGTTGATACGGCCAAAGGCCTTTGCATCATCTTCGTGGTGATGGTGCATGCGGTGCTGGGCGTGGAACTCGCGGCTGGCCAACAAGGCTGGATGCATCATGTCGTGACCTGGGCGCGGCCCTTCCGCATGCCCGACTTCTTCATGATATCCGGCCTGTTTCTCAGCATCACCATCGACCGGCCGTGGCGTCGCTACCTTGACCGCAAAGTCGTGCATTTCGCGTATTTCTACGTGCTGTGGCTCACGATCCAGTTCGCCTTCAAGGCGCCGGGCATGGCGATGGAAGAAGGCGCGGGTGCAGCGCTGAGCAACTTCCTCGTTTCCTTCGTGCAGCCCTTCGGCACGCTGTGGTTCATCTATGTGCTGCCGATCTTCTTCGTGGTCGCGCGGTTGTTGAAGGGCGTGCCAGTGGCGATCGTGCTGCTCGCCGCGGCCGCCTTGGAGATCTTGCCAATCACCACGGGATGGCTGGTGCTGGACGAGTTCTGCTCGCGCTTCGTGTATTTCTATGCCGGCTATGCGCTGGCGCCCTGGATCTTTGCGTTGGCCGACAAGGTGCGCACGAAGCCGGGTCTGGCGCTGGGCTCACTGGCGATCTGGGCGATCATGGAAGCCCTGCTCACCTTCACGCCAGTGCCGGCTGGCCTGTATCCGCTGGTGGCGCATGAGATCGGGCAGACCGGCGCGATTGGCGGGGTGGCCGAACTGCCGGTCGTCAGCTTGATCCTCGGCTTCCTCGGCGCCTGTGCTGTGGTGGCGGTCGGCACACTGTTGTCGCGGCTACCCGTGATGCGTTGGTTGACCTGGCTCGGTGCCCACTCGATCGTGGTGTATCTCGGCTTCTTCCTGCCGATGGCGACGACGCGCGCGGTGCTGTTGAAACTCGGCATCATGGGGGATGTCGGCACGATGGGCGTACTGGTCACGGCAGCCGGCGTGATCGGCCCGGTGATCCTGTATCTGCTGGTGCAATGGAGCGGCTTCGGCCGTTGGCTTTTTGAGCGGCCGAAGTGGGCGTCGATCGAGCACAACCGCACCAAAGCGGAGCGCCCGATCGCTGTGGCGGAGTAGTTCGGCTTACGAGTGCGCGAAGATGTCCTGCTCGTCCCAGCCCATCAGATCGAGCTTGGCGCGCGTCGGCAGGAACTGGAAGCAGGCATCGGCTTCGTCCGTGCGATTCTCACGCGCGAGCCGCCCCGCCAGCACATCGCGCAGGCGGTGGAGATAAAGCACGTCGGACGCGGCATAGTCGATCTGCTCGGGCGACAGCGTTTCAGCGGCCCAATCCGACGACTGCTGCTGCTTTGAAATGCCAACGCCGAGCAACTCGCCGCAGATGTCCTTGAGCCCATGCCGGTCCGTGTAGGTCCGGGTCAGGCGCGAGGCGATCTTGGTGCAAAACACCGGCTCCGGCATCACACCGAAGGCATGATAGAGCACGGCGAGATCGAAGCGGCCGAAGTGGAACAGCTTGGTGATGGCGGCATCACCCAGCAGATTCACGAGGTTGGGGGCTTCTTTCTGGCCGGCCGCGATCTGGATCACGTCAGCCGTGCCGTCACCCGGCGAAATCTGCACCACGCACAAACGATCGCGATGGGGGTTGAGGCCGAGCGTTTCCGTGTCGATCGCAACGGCGTCGACCTGGTAGTTCTGGAGATCCGGCAGGTCGCCCTGGTGGAAGCGGATGGTGGGCTTGGTGTTCATTTGGCGAGTGCGTCCAGAATGCGGGCCCAGGAGCGCTGGCCCTTGCGGAAAGATTCGACGTCGTATTTTTCGTTTGGCGAATGGATGCGGTCGTCTGAAAGGCCAAAGCCGACCAGAAGGGATCCCATGCCGAGATAGATCTGGAAGTCGCCGACGATGGGAATGGAGCCGCCCATGGCGATCATCACTGCAGGCTTGGGCCATTCGTCCGACAGCGCAGCCTGCGCTTTGGACAGGAAGGGTGCGTCATAGGAAAGCTGGATCGCCGGCGAGCCGCCATGTTCCTTGCCCCATTCCGCCCGGCAATCGGCTGGCAAGCGTTCTTCCACGAACTGGTGGAAGGCATCGCGGATCTTCTGCGGGTCCTGCTTGTGGACAAGGCGAAACGACACTTTGGATGACGCCTGCGCGGGAATGACGGTCTTGAAGCCGGGACCGGTATAGCCGCCGGTGATGCCGTTGAATTCGGCGGTCGGACGCGCCCACACAAGTTCCAGCACGGAACGGCCCTGTTCGCCAGACGGCTGCGACAGACCGATCGGGGCCAACATGCTTTCAGCGGTTTCGCCAAGCGTTTCCCAGCTCTTCAGGATCTCGGTCGGCGTTTCTTCCACGCCGTCATAGAAGCCGGGAATGGTGACGCGGCCGGTCTCGTCATGCATGTCGGCAAAGATCTTGGCCAACACGCGGATCGGGTTGGCGGCCGCACCGCCATAGGAGCCGGAATGCAGGTCGCGATTGGCGGCGTGGATGGTCAGCTCTTCGCCAACCAAACCGCGCAGGCCGGTGGAGATTGCCGGCGTTTCGCGGTCCCACATGCCGGTGTCGCACACCAGCGCGAAGTCGGCCTTCAGCTCTTCCTTGCAGGCTTCGAGGAACGGCTTCAACGAAGGCGAGCCGCTTTCTTCTTCGCCTTCAAACAGGATTGAGATACGGCAAGGAAGCGCGCCATGTGCCGCCTTATAGGCGCGGCAGGCTTCCACGAAGGTCATGATCTGACCCTTGTCATCGGACGATCCGCGCGCGCGGATGACCTTGACGCCGCTCTCGTCCGTGTCGATGGCAGGATCGAACGGATCGCGGTCCCACAGGTTGAGCGGATCCACCGGCTGCACGTCGTAATGGCCATAAAACAAGACATGCGGGCTGCCGGCCGGGCCGTCGTGATGCGCCACCACCATCGGGTGGCCGGGCGTGTCGCGGACACTGGCGTCGAAGCCGATCGCGGTGAGATCAGCCACCAGCCATTCAGCGGCCTTGCGGCATTCGGCGGAATAAGCGGGATCGGTGGAGATCGACTGGATGCGCAGGAGATCGAACAGGCGATCGAGGCTGGTGTCGAAATTGCTGTCGAGGGATTCAAGAACGGGGGCGAGCGTGGCCAAGAAACGGCTCCGATGCTTTTGGAAAGTGCGGCGAACCTAGTGGATCGAACCCGCAAAGCAAAGGTGGCAGATCGCCTCAAAGAAGCGGCCACCGTGGTGGAGGGGGAAACCACGGTGGCCGTATCAGAATGCGGCAGCCCGGAGAGGGGGATGAGGCTACCGCATTTAATCCGGTTAGAGGCGGGGGACGGGCCTTGGCCGGATCCGGCAACGTTGTGCCGACCCGGTGTATTTGTGATGCACAAGGTGTCCAATCAAGGGCGGGGAGATTACATCTTCGTAACGTCGTCGTTACTTATGATGAGAGCGCTTGAACTGCTTTGCAGCTGCTTGCGAACAAACAACGCGGCCGCGCGTTCCCCTGCTGAGCGAAGCGGAGTTTACCCATGAAACCCGAACAAGCGAAGCCAGCCGATCCGAGCCGTACCGGGCCTGCGGTGGATGACGAAGATCCCGACAAGAGCCCGATGACGCCGGGCGTGATGCCGACCGGGCCGGCGCAGCCCTTCGATGTCGAGCATGTCGAAAGCGACCGCGCCAAGAGCCAGGGTCCTCGCCTCGGCGAGGGTTCCAGCTCATAGTCTTTGGCGGGATCGGTGGCCGGTGTCCCGGGGTTACCGACTTCGCGATGGACAGGGTTCGCGCCCGGCGCTAGGCGTTAGCCCATGAAAAAAGGCGATCATCTCTTTCTCGTCGACGGCTCCGGCTACATCTTCCGCGCTTACCATGCGCTGCCGCCGCTTACCCGCAAGTCCGACGGGCTGCCGGTGGGCGCTGTCTCCGGCTTCTGCAACATGCTGTGGAAGCTGGTGCGCGATGCGCGCGACACGGATGTCGGCATCGTGCCGACGCACTTCGCCGTCATTTTCGATTATTCCTCGAAGACGTTCCGCAACGAGCTGTTTTCTGAATACAAGGCCAATCGCTCCGCGCCGCCAGACGACCTGATCCCGCAGTTCGGTTTGATCCGTCAGGCGACGCGCGCCTTCGATCTGCCCTGCATTGAGATGGAAGGGTTTGAGGCCGACGACATCATCGCGACCTATTGCCGGATGGCCTGTGAGGCCGGCGCGGACACCACGATCGTCTCGTCCGACAAGGACCTGATGCAGCTCGTCGGCGCATCCGTGCAGATGTACGATCCGATGAAGGACAAGCAGATCGGCGTGGCCGAGGTCATCGAGAAATGGGGCGTACCGCCTGAAAAGATGATCGACCTGCAGGCGCTGACCGGCGATTCCGTGGACAATGTGCCGGGTGTGCCGGGCATCGGGCCAAAGACCGCTGCCCAGCTCTTGGAAGAGTTCGGCGACCTCGACACGCTGCTGGCGCGTGCTTCCGAGATCAAGCAGAACAAGCGCCGCGAAACCATTATCGCCAATGCCGACAATGCCCGCGTGTCGCGCGAGCTGGTGAAGCTGCGCAACGATGCGCCCCTGCCCGAGACGCTGGATGAACTGACGCTGCGGCCGGTCAACGGCCCGATGCTGATCTCCTATCTCAAGGCCATGGAGTTCACGTCGCTGACTCGCCGCGTGGCGGAAACCACCGGCACCGACGCCAATGCCATCACGGCCGGCACGGTGACGCTGGAAGGGTTTGAGACCGCGCATGGGCCGGACCTCGACGCCACGCCAACCACAGTATCGACCAACGCAAAAGCGGACACCGGTGCAGCCTCCGGCGAAAAGACGCCGGCAGCTCTCGCCGAACGCCGCGCACAGGCTGGCGCCGGCCAGACGATCGACCTTTCAGCCTATCGCACCATCCGCGACCAGGCCGGGCTCGATACGCTGATCGCCGAGGCCTATGCGGCCGGTGTCGTCGGCTTCGATCTCCAGATGACCTCGATCGACCCGATGCTGGCGGAAATCACCGGCATCACGCTCGGCACTGGCGCCGGCCAGGCCGGCTACATCCCCGCCGGGCACAAGTCGCAGGACAATGATCTGCTCGGCTCGGGCCGGATGGATGGCCAACTTTCGCTTAAGGCCGCGCTTGAGGCGCTCGGGCCGCTTTTGTCCGATCCGTCGGTGCTGAAGGTCGGCCACAACCTCAAGGCCGAATATATGCTCCTGTCGCGCCACAACATCGCACTGGAAGCTTTCGACGACATCATGCTGATGTCCTATGTGCTCGATGCCGGTTCCGGCAACCACACGCTGGACGCGCTGGCGCAGCGTTGGCTCGGCCATGCCGCCACGACGGTGAAGGACCTGCTCGGTTCGGGGCGCTCCGGCATCAGCTTCGACCGGCTGGAGCTTGAACGCGCAACCCAAGCCGCCGGCGAGCAAGCCGATCTGTCCCTGCGGCTGTGGTCGATCCTCAAGCCGCGACTGGTCGCGGAAGGTCTCGTTTCGATCTATCAGCGGCTGGAACGCCCGCTGGTTTCCACGCTGGCGCGAATGGAAAGCCGCGGCATCGCGATCGACCGCCAGATGCTGTCGCGTCTGTCCGGCGAGCTGGCGCAAAAGGCCGCCGGTCTCGAGGACGAGATCTACAAGGCCGCCGGCGAGAGTTTCACCATCGGCTCACCCAAGCAGCTCGGCGACATCCTGTTCGGCAAGCTCGGTCTGCCGGGCGGCGCTAAGACCAAGACCGGCCAGTGGTCGACCTCCGCCCAGGTGCTGGAAGAACTGGCGGCCGAAGGGCACGATCTGCCGCGCAAGATCGTCGACTGGCGGCAGCTAACGAAGCTGAAATCGACCTATACCGATGCCCTGCCCGGTTATGTGCATCCCGAAACGCGGCGCGTGCACACATCCTACTCGATGGCGTCGACCTCGACCGGCCGTTTGTCGTCGACCGAGCCGAACCTTCAGAATATCCCGATCCGCACGGCGGAAGGTCGCAAGATCCGCACGGCCTTTATCGCCGAAGAGGGCAACAAGCTGATTTCGGCAGATTACAGCCAGATCGAGCTGCGCATTCTCGCCCATGTCGCGGATATTCCGCAGCTGAAGGCGGCCTTCGCCAATGGTGACGACATCCATGCCATCACGGCGTCGGAAATGTTCGGCGTGCCGGTGGAAGGCATGCCGCGCGATGTGCGAAGCCGCGCGAAGGCGATCAATTTCGGCATCGTCTATGGCATCTCAGCCTTTGGGCTGGCCAACCAGCTGTCGATCCCCCGCGAGGAAGCCGGCGCTTACATCAAGCGCTATTTCGAGCGCTTCCCGGGCATTCGCGACTACATGGACGCCACAAAGGCGTTCTGCCGCGACAAGGGCTATGTCGAGACGATCTTCGGCCGGCGCGCGCATTATCCTGATATCCGCGCATCCAATCCGTCGATCCGCGCCAACTCGGAACGCGCGGCCATCAATGCACCGATTCAAGGGTCTGCGGCTGACATCATACGCCGTGCAATGGTGAAGATGGATGGCGCACTGGAAGCAGCAGGGCTGGGCGGTGTCCGCATGCTCCTGCAGGTGCATGACGAACTGGTGTTCGAAGCAGCCGAAGAGGATGTCGAGAAAGCCATCCCCATCATCCGCAAGGTGATGGAAGATGCCGCAATGCCGGCCGTCGCGCTATCCGTACCGCTGCAGGTTGATGCCCGCGCGGCGCATAATTGGGATGAGGCGCACTAGAGCGATTCCAGCAAAAGTGCGGAGCGGTTTTACGTCGGGAAATTGCGTCTAAAGAAAGAGCTAGAGTATTTCGGCGATCCTTCTCTCGCCGGAAATGCTCTAAGCCTGCATGGCGCTCTGGGCGCTATGGTTTTGGTTACAGCTGAAGAGCTGAAGCCGCTTCGGCGGCTGAGCCTGCGCCTTGCGATGGCAGGCGGTTGCGTATTCGATAGCCTGCTTCAACTCATCGTCCGCACAGGGCTTGGACAAAACGCCAAGCGTGCCCGGAATACCCTCGCCAAGCTGCGAGGGGTTCGCAGTCATAAAAAGGACGGTGATGCCGTGTTTTTCGGCCAGTGCACGGCCGATTTCAGGTCCGGTCGCTCCGTCGCGGAGATTCAGATCGACAAGAGCGACTTCGGCTTCGGCAGCCAGCTTGAAAGCTGTCTCGCTATCGGCGGCGATTCCAACAGGCTTGTAACCGAGTTCTTCAACGACATGCTCGATCTCGATGGCGACGAAAATCTCGTCCTCAACCACAAGTACCTTGCATGCCATTTCGGTCGTCATCCCTATCGCACGGTCCCAAACTCGGGAGTTCGGCTTTGGTTGCAGCATACGTAAACTTTTTTAACAACAGGCTTGAGCGACGCCGCGAAAGCCGGCTGCGGCAAAGGCAACCTTCCTCGCGCATTGAGGACCTGGTTTGTCGCGCCCATATCATCGGCATGACCGGAGTTCGTTCCATGGATGCCAAGCCCTCTCCTTTCGTGCCGCCTGCGCCCAAGCCGCGCACCGTGCCGCCTTCGACCTTGCAGATGATCGGCATCGTGTATCGCAACCCGCTGGAATTGTGGGGTGAGCCCTCCTACAACGAGCCCTGGATCTCTGTATCGGGTATCGGCGGGCCGCTGCTGATTGCCAACGATCCCGGCCTGATCCGCCATGTGCTGGTGGACAATGCCAAGACCTACAAGATGGCGACCGTGCGCCAGAACATCCTGCGGCCGATCCTGCGCGATGGGCTGCTGACGGCTGAAGGTGCGGTATGGAAGCGCTCGCGCAAGGCCATGGCACCGGTGTTCACGCCGCGCCACAACAAGAATTTCGCGCAGCCGATGCTGAAATGCTCGGTGGAATTTGCCGAGAAGTATGCCGGGCAGACCGCGCCGGTGGATGTCGCGCGTGACATGACCACGCTGACCTATGAGATTCTGGCCGAAACGCTGTTTTCCGGAGAGATCGCTGGCGAGCCAGGATCGTTCGAAACGCAGATCGACCGGTTGTTCGAGACGATGGGGCGGGTCGATCCGCTCGACCTGCTGCGCGCGCCGAAATGGTTGCCGCGCTTCACGCAGATCCGCGGCCGCAAGACGCTGGCTTATTTCCGCAAGATCGTTGCCGACACGATGGAGATGCGGCGCGAGCGGATGCGGCGTGACCCCGATGGCGTGCCGGAGGATTTCCTGACGCTGCTTTTGCGCGCGGAAGGTCCCGAGGGGCTGACGCGCGGCGAGGTCGAGGACAATATCATTACCTTTATCGGTGCCGGCCACGAGACGACGGCACGCGCACTCGGCTGGACGCTGTATTGCCTCGCCAATGCGCCATGGGAGCGGGAGAAGATTGAGGCCGAGATCGATCAGGTGGTGGCCACCGGGCCCGACCCCGTCGATTGGCTGGATGCGATGCCGCTGACGCGGGCGGCGTTCGAGGAAGCGATGCGGCTTTATCCGCCGGCACCCTCGCTCAATCGCGAGCCGATCGAGGACGATCGGTACGGCGATCTTGTGATCAAGCGCGGCACACAGGTGCTGATGATGCCTTGGACGGTGCATCGCCACCGCAAGTTCTGGGACCAGCCGGACGCGTTCATGCCCGAGCGCTTTCATCCCGAGAACCGGGACAAGATCGATCGCTACCAATACCTGCCGTTCGGCGCCGGCCCGCGCACCTGCATCGGCGCGAGCTTCGCCATGCAGGAAGCGGCCATTGCGCTGGGCGTGCTGATGTCGCGCTACCAGTTCAACACGACCGCGCAGACCAATCCGTGGCCTGTGCAGAAGCTGACGACGCAGCCGGAAGGCGGGTTGTGGATGACGGTGACGAAACGCGGCTAGTTTTTGGATTGGTAGATGTTCGGCACATGGATCGGCCAGCGCCAGGGAAGCACGGCCACCATGTCGAAGCGCAGGGACAGGCGGGCATAGTCGCGCTGTCGGGCGAGCCACAGATCGGCGGCGGCTTCGATGCGGCGCTGGGCCGACGGGCTGATCGCGTCCATAGCCTGCGACAGGCTTGCTCGCGCTTTGACCTCAACGATCAGGATGAGATTTCCGCGTCGGGCGATGAGGTCGATCTCTCCGCCTTTGGTGCGATAACGGCGGGCGACGATGCGGTAGCCCTTCAGCATCAGCGCCAGGGCGGCTAGGGCCTCGCTGGTGTGGCCGCGCTTGTAAGCCTGGAGCTTTGCCTTGGCAGGCGATTTCAAGCTTGCGCATCCTTCAAGGCCAGCAAGCGCTTGTAGAGGTCGCCCTTGGCAAGGCCGGTTTGCTTGGCCGCCTCCCCTGCCGCCTTCGCCGTGGACATCTCCTCGGCGAGCGAAAGCAGCAGGGCGTCGACGTCGGCTTCTTCCGGGGTGTCGGGCGCGCTTGGGGGTGCAACGCAGATGACGATCTCGCCTTTTGGCGTGTCGGCATCGGCATAATGCGCGGCCAGTTCGGCCAGCGTTCCGCGCCGCACTTCCTCGAAGGTCTTGGTCAGTTCGCGTGAGACGGTTGCGTCGCGGTCAGCGCCGAGTTCGTCGGCCATGGCAGCTAAGCTGACGGCAAGACGACGCGGTGATTCATAAAAGATCAGCGTGCCGGGAACTGCTTTGACCTCGTTCAAGCGGCTGCGCTTTCCGCCATCCTTGGGCGAAAGGAAGCCGGCAAAGAAAAATGAATCCGTCGCCAGTCCCGACACTGCAAGGGCTGAAAGAACCGCTGATGCGCCGGGGATTGGGACGACGCGCAAGCCTGCTTCGGCCATCGCACCGACCAGACGGTAGCCGGGATCGGAGATCAGCGGCGTGCCGGCGTCGCTGACGAGCGCCACGCTCTTGCCGCTTGCAATCGCTTCAACGAGGCGCGGCGTGGCTTCGCTTTCATTGTGCTCGTGATAAGCGAAAGCGCGGCGGCGGATGCCGTAGCGTTCCAGCAGCACGCGGGTAACGCGGGTGTCTTCGCAGGCGAGGATGTCGGCGGCAGCCAGAGTTTCCAGCGCACGCAGGGTGATGTCGCCAAGGTTGCCGATCGGTGTCGACACAATATAGAGAGCGGGCTCGAGCGGGCGAGCCGGCATGGCGGTCTGGCCGACCATGAAGCTTTTCGGCGCTTCCGCTTCGTCCTGCACGGTTTTGTTCCTTCAGGGTCATTTCAGCCCGAGCTTTGACACGGCGCGCGCAAGCTTGCAAAGTCCCGCGCGATTTAAGAACCGGCATCAAAGCCGGAAAGGATTGTTGTGACGCGTTTGTTGTTCCGTCAACTTGGCCTGCTTTTCGGGCTTGGCTTGCTCAGCGCCTGCCAGACCAATGTGCCGGCGGGTTTGCCGAGCCAGGCGCCGGTGCAGGCT
>NZ_DAMBUH010000034.1:0-36336 GCF_032053605.1 Tianweitania sp. | reverse complement strand
CGCAGCCGCGTTCCGGCAAGCAGGAATGGCTGGAAAACGTGGTCAATCGCTACGTGTGAGTAGCGTCACGCCGTTCTGGCAAATTTGGCTGAGCTTTGGAGATCTGCAGCGACGAGGTGGATCGCTGCCAACTTGACCTCAACCCGCAGGAACATAGTCCCGGCCGGGATCGATGCTGGCCGGGCGTCCATCAAGGAAGAGCTCGCCGATGCGAGGCGCGCTCTTGGAGAGGACCTTGCCGCTCTTGATGACGGCGAGACGTGTCGGCTTCAGCCGCAGCGCTTCGATGATATCGGCCGCCTGCAGGATGATGAGGTCGGCATTGCAACCGACTTCAAGCCCGTAGCCTTCGAGGCCCATGGTCTTCGCGGAATTGATGGTCAGCGCGTCGAAGATCTTCTTCTTGTCCTCTATGCCGCCCATCTGCGCGACGTGGATGGCCATGTGGCCGACTTCCAGCATGTCGCCGGAGCCCATCGAGTACCACGGGTCCATCGTGCAGTCCTGGCCCAGGGAAACGTTGAGCCCTGCTCGCATCAGTTCTGGCACACGGGTCATGCCGCGACGCTTCGGGTAGGTGTCGTGTCTGCCCTGCAGCATGATATTGATCAGCGGGTTCGCGATCACGTTGATCTCGGCTTCCGCCATCAGCGGGATGAGCTTCGAGACGTAGTAGTTGTCCATGGAATGCATGGAAGTGAGGTGCGAGCCGGCGACGCGACCTTGCAGACCGAAGCGCACCGTTTCGGCGGTCAGGGTTTCGATGTGGCGTGACAATGGGTCGTCGGTTTCGTCGCAATGGATATCGACGGGCAGACCGCGATCGGCCGCGATCCGGCACAGAGCTTCGAGCGACCGGCGGCCTTCGTCCATGGTGCGTTCGAAATGCGGAATGCCGCCGACGATGTCGAGGCCCATGTCGAGGGCGCGCTGCAGGGACGTCTCACCGTCTGCCGCACGGTAATAGCCGTCCTGCGGGAAGGCGACGAGTTGCAGCTTGATGTAAGGCGCAACGCGCTCGCGAACTTCGATCAAAGCCTCGGCCGTAACAAGACGCGGGTCGGACGTGTCGACATGGCTGCGAATGAAGAGAAGGCCCTGGCTGACGGCCAGATCGCAATAGCGAAGTGCGCGTTCCACGAGGGCTTCCTTGGTCAGCAGCGGCCGCAACTCGCCCCAAAGCGCGATGCCTTCCAGAAGCGTGCCGGAGGTATTCATGCGCGGCAGGCCGAGAGAGAGCGTCGCATCCATGTGGAAATGCGGGTCGCAAAGTGGGGGACTGACCAGCCTGCCGGTGGCATCAATCTTCTGACCGGCCGAGGCCGGCAGGCTCTTCTCGATCGCAGTGATCTTGCCGCCGGCTAGGCCGATGTCGATACCTTGCCGGCCATCGGGCAGATTGGCGTTGCGGACGATCAGGTCGAACATGGGAAACTCCTAGAGGTCAGCGCTCGCCGCGCCGATAGGGTTGCATCAGCGCCTGCGGAACACGGGCACGCCTAGCCATCAGCGCAAGCGCCACGATGGACAGGATGTAGGGGATCATCAGGAAGAGCTGGTAGGGCACAGCCCCGCCAAGCACGGTTTGCAGGCGCAGCTGGAAGCCATCGAAGAAGGCAAACAACAGGCCTCCGAGCAGGGCTCTCAGGGGACGCCAGGAAGCGAACACGACCAGCGCGATGCAGATCCAGCCGCGTCCCTGCACCATGGTCGGGAAGAAGCTGTTGAAGGCGGACAGCGTGAGGAAAGCACCGGCCATGCCCATCAGCGCGCTGCCGACGATGACGGCGCCGTACCGCACAACCATCGGGTTGATGCCCTGCGCTTCAGCCGCGTGCGGGTTCTCGCCGGTCATGCGGATGGCGAGGCCCAGAGGGGTGCGGAAGATTGCATAAGCGAGGACGAGGGCGAGGATAATCGCGAAATACGTCGGGGTCGTTTGAGAGAAGAAGGCCGGGCCTATGAAGGGGAGGTCGCTCAAGCCCGGGATAGCGATCGGCTGGAACGGCGTGATGGTGGGCGGGGTGCCGGCCACCGGTACGGCCAGGCGGAAGACGTAATAGCTGAACGAGGAGGCAAACAGGGTTACGCCGAGGCCGGACACATGCTGCGACAGGCCGAGCGTCACGGTCAGCAGCGAATGCAGCAGGCCGAACAAGCCGCCGGCTAAGGCTGCAATCAGAAAGCCGGTCCAGAGATCCGCGCCGTTGTAGACCGATAGCCAGCCGATCATCGCGCCGAAGGTCATGATGCCTTCAATGCCGAGGTTCAGCACGCCGGCGCGTTCGCACAGAAGTGCCCCCAGCGTGCCAAGGATCAGCGGCGTGGCGATGCGAAGGACTGCCGCCCACAGACCCGCCGAGGCGATGATGTCGAAAGCGGCACTCATCGGCGGATCCTGTATTGCGTAAAGAAAACGGCGACGAGCATGGTCAGCAAGGACAGAGCGACGATGACGTCGGCGATGTAGCTGGGAATGCCGAGGCTGCGGCTCATCCCGTCGGCGCCGACGAACATCGTGGCGGTGAACAGGGCTGCCAGCACGACGCCGAGGGGATTGAGGTTGGCGAGCATCGCAACGACGATGCCGGAATAGCCGAAGCCGGGCGACAGTTCGGTGGTCACATAGCCTTGCACGCCCATGACCTCGACGGCGCCAGCGAGGCCCGCGAGACCGCCGGATATGCAGGCGACGATGACGAGGGTGCGTCCAAGCGGCACGCCCGCAAAGACCGCGCCTTCCGGGTTGAGACCGGCGGCACGGGACTGCATGCCGAACACGGTTCGCGATTGCACGAAGGCAAGCACGAAGGCCAGCGCAACGGCGATCCCCAGGCCTAGGTGAAGGCGTGAGCGGGCCAGGAGTTTCGGCAGCATGGCGGCATCGGCGACCGCTTGCGACTGCGGCCAGCCGAAGGCCATGGGGTCTTTGAGTACGGTGTCGATCAGCATCGAAACGAGCAGCACGGCAACGAAGTTGAGGAGCAGGGTCGTCACCACCTCATCGACGGTGAAGCGCAGCCGCATCCAAAGCGGCACCAGCAAAAGGATCATGCCGGCAATCGCGCCCAGCAGGAGCAGCAGAGGGATTTGCAAGATCGCCGGAAGATCGCCCAAAAACTGTGAGCTGGCCCAGGCGACGGTGATGGCGCCGAGATAGAGCTGTCCTTCCGCGCCGATGTTCCAAAGGCGCGCCCGGAACGCTACCGCCGCCGCAAGGCCGGTCAGGATCAAGGGGGTGGCGCGGGTCAGCGTTTCGGTTGCCGAAAGACGCGAGCCGAAGGCGCTTCTCAGGATCAGCCAATAGGCTTCCAACACCGGAGCGCCTGCGATGGCGATCAGGATGCCAGCCAGAACAAGGGCGGCGGCGATCGCGATTAGGGGTGTGGCGATCACGAGCGCGATCGGCCGGTGTTCTCGCCGCTCAAACCGCATGCGGCACCTCCGTCGTCCATTCGCCGGCCATCATCAGTCCAAGTTTGCGCGCGGACGCCTCTTCGGCGGCAATCGCTGGTGAAAGCCTGCCGCCGACGATTGCCTGGATGCGGTCGGCCAAGGCCATGACCTCGTCCAGGTCCTCCGAGATCAGAAGCACGGCCGTGCCTTGCCGCCTGGCTTCGAGGATGCGCTCGTGAACCGCGGCGACGGCCCCTTCGTCCAGGCCGCGGGCCGGTTGCGCGGCGAGCAAGATGCGCGGGCGATCGATCAGGTTACGGCCGAGGATCAGCTTCTGCATGTTGCCGCCGGACAGCAGACGGATACGGCTTGTCGGAGCGCCGCCGCGGACGTCAAAGCGGTCGATGATCGTCTGAGCAAAAGCGATGGCCGCCTTGCGATCGACGAGGCCACCTCTGGAGAAAGCCTTGACCCGTTCGAGGATGGCGTTTTCCCAGATCGCCATTTCACCGATGGCGCCTTCCTTGTTTCGGTCTTCCGGAATGCGGCCGATGCCAGCTGAAACGACATCGGCGACCGACAGGTTGTCCACGGCTTTGCCGTAGAGCAGAAGGTCGCCTTCCGTCTTTGACCGGGTGCCGGAGAGTAATTGCGCGAGCATGTGCTGGCCGTTGCCGGACACGCCGATGATGCCCAACACTTCGCCAGCATGAAGCCGAAAGTCGACGGCCTTCAGCTGGTCGACGCCCTCAGACCGAATCGTCACGGCGGCGGCTTCCAGCACCAGTTCGCCGGGTGTGGATGGTTCGCGCACGGGACGGGTCACCGTGCGGCCGACCATCAGTTCGGCCAGTTCGGACTTGCTGGTTTCAGAGGTCTTGCGTTCCGCTACGTGCCGACCGCCGCGCAGAACCACGACGCGGTCTGCGGCAGACATGACCTCGTCCAGCTTGTGAGAAATGAAGATGAGCGACAGGCCCTGCGCGGCCATGTCCTTCAGCGTCGCGAACAGCCGCTCGGATTCCGTCTGGGTCAGAACGGCCGTCGGCTCGTCGAAAACCAAGATGCGGGCTTCGTTGTAGAGCGCCTTGAGGATTTCGACGCGCTGCTGCTCGCCGACAGACAGGTCGCCGAGACGGGCGTCGGGATCGACCTTAAGGCCGAAGCGTTCGGAGATCGCCAGAAGCTTGGCGCGCGCCTCGCTGCGGCGCAATTTTGGCGACCACAGGCTTTGCGTGCCGGTTATGACGTTGTCCAGCACGGTGAGGTTAGGTGCCAGTGCGAAGTGCTGATGGACCATGCCGATCCCGGCACGAATAGCCGCACGCGGTTTGCCCTGCGGCAGCTCTTGGCCATCCACCAGAACGCAGCCCTCGTCGGCCATGTAATGGCCGAACAGGATGCTCATCAGCGTGGTCTTGCCAGCGCCGTTTTCGCCCAGCAGCGCGACGATCTCACCCTGAGCGAGCGATAAAGAAATGTTGTCGTTGGCAAGCGTCGGTCCGAACCGCTTGCTGACGCTGACGATTTCAAGAACCGGTTTGCTCATGCGTTTTCAATTTGCCACGGGGAAGCGGTGCTGCCAGCGCTCCTCTTGCTCTAGACGTGCAGCAAGCGCAAGCAGGAGCAGGTCATGACCCATGGGCGCCATGATCTGGATCGGCAGCGGCAGGCCGTTTGCATCGGCGCCGAAGGGTAGGGTGATCGCAGGGAAACCCGTTATGTTGGCCAGTGCTGCAAGCGGCGCAAACGCGGTCATGCGCCTGATCTGCAGTTCCGTCTCATCATGGTCGAACGGGAAGGAGCCAAGCGGAAGCGGCGCGCTGGACAGCATGGGCGTGAGGAGGCAATCGACATCCTCGAAGATGTCCCACAGCGCGCGGCTGGCGTGGATGCCAGCGTCGAGCGAGGCCCACAGTGCCTGGCCGGATAGTGCCTGACCCCTGCGGATGAAGGCGCGGGTGAGGCGCTCGGCTTTCTCAGCATCGAGCTCTGCCGCATCGACATAGTTGGCGAGATTGACGGCGATGATGTCGCCAAGCGCCGTGCCGCTTGCGGAGACGGCTTTCTCGACTTTGCTCCAGGCGATCGGAACAAGGGTGTGGCCATCGGCTTCGAGTGACGTTGCCGCAGCTTCGATCGTAGTGGCGCGTTGGGGATCAATGGGGAAGGTGGTACCAAAGTCGGTGAGCACACCGATGCGCAGCGCGCCTGTCTGTGCCGCATGTAGATGCGGATCGGCAAAGGGTCCGCGCGCTGCACCGCTGGCAAAGTGGAAAATCGTGTCGAGATCGCGAACCGAGCGGCAAAGAGCAAGCTCACTGACGATGCCGCCGAGGTGATTGCCAAAGCCTGGCCCGCCGGGCATGGCGCCACGTGTCGCCTTCAGTCCAACGAGGCCGCAACAGGCCGCTGGCACTCGGATCGATCCGCCTGCGTCGGTGGCATGTGCGATCGCAACGATACCGGCGCACACAGCGGCAGCCGCACCCCCGGAGGAGCCGCCTGGGGTCCGGGCGGTATCAAGCGGATTGCGGCACATAGGACCGGTCGCTGGCTCGCTGGACAGCGACAGGCCCAGTTCCGGAACGGTGGTGAGGCCGAAGAAGCAAAGGCCTGCGTTGCGAAGACGCGCGGCGAGATCGGAATCCAATTGGGCCGATTGCCTGTCGATCATGTCGGATCCGGCCGCGACGGGAAGGCCGCTGAACGGTCCGCCGAGATCCTTGGCTAAGCTGGGCACGCCGAGGAACGGACGATCGCCAGCCGCATCCTTGGCAAGCAGCGCGTCCGCCGCCTTAGCTGCGTTCGATCCAAGGTCTCGGTCGAGGTGGACGATCGCGCCGAGATCGGAGCGACGCTCAGCAGCAGCGAGTGCCGCTTGCATGGCTTCCATGGCACTGAGGCGACCCTCTCGGATCGCCTCAGCCAGTGACGTGGCATCATCATTCATTGCGAGCGCGTTATTTTGGCTCGTCCATGATCCTTGGCACTTCGAACGTGCCTGCCTTGATCTCTGCGCGCTTGGCTTCCATCGCGGCTTCCGCTTCGGCGGATGCAACACCCTTCACGAACACGATGTCGCTGCCGCCTTCCTTCATCAGGCCATAGGCGGTGTAGTCGCGGCCAACCGGCTTGCCGGCTGCGACGTCTGCGATGGCCGCATTGAGCACCGGGCGGAAGCCCCACAGCGCGTTGGCGAAAACGGTATCCGGGTAACGCGGCGTGTAGTCGATGAGGGAGCCGACTGCCTTGATACCGCGCTCCTTGGCGGCGTCGGCCGTGCCGATCCGCTCGCCAAACAGAATGTCCGCACCGGCTTCGATCTGAGCCAGCCCAGCTTCGCGCGCCTTCGGCGGATCGAAGAAGGTGCCGATGAAGGTGACGAGATGCTTGGCTTCCGGGTTCACCGCTTTCACGCCTTCACCGAAGGCGTTGATCAGCATGTTGACTTCCGGGATCGGCATGGCGCCAACGGAACCGACCACATTGGTCTTCGTCATCTTGCCGGCCAGCATGCCTGCGAGATAGGCACCATCGAAGTTCCAGGTTCCGAACACGCCGAAATTGTCGCCGGCTTCCTTGCCGCTCGAACCCATGACGAAGGCCGTTTCCGGGTAGTCGCCAGCCACCTCACGCGCCTGCTTCTCAACCGGGAAGGTCTCGCCAATGATCAGCTTGGCGCCCTGCTCAGCGTACTCGCGCATGGCACGGGGATAATCCGGGCCCGATACGCCTTCAGAAAAGACATACTCGATCGCGCCTTCGGACGCAGCGTCCTGCAGCGCCTTATGCAACACCGAGTTCCACGCGTTCTCCACTGGTGAGCCGTGGATGCCGGCGACCTTGATCGGCGCTGCGGCGCGAGCGGACGGGATCCAGGCGGATGCGCCGAGTGCCAGGCCGGAGGCGAGCACCCCGCGCCGAGACATAAGGATCTTGCTAGACATGGTTTGTTCCCCAGCATGGTTTTGCCGAGATCGTTAGATAGAGCCTATAATGAAGTCAAGGATGTGCAATGCTTATCATTTAAGCAACCCACAGCTGATGTCGGATATCAAATTTGGCAGATCAGACTCACTTAATTGGTCGATTGCCAACTGCTCAACCTAACGCGCGGTACTCCGACTTAATGAGGTCCACATTGTGGATCTTTGCAATTGCGAAAATTCAATCGAAAACAATAATTTAAGAAATCCTCTTGCAAGCTGTTTGCGGAGGCGATCTGTATTCTGGACTGATTGCAGCTGTGAGGACGGCTGAGATCACGACTATGTCGCACTGGGAGGAGCGGCTGAGATCGAATGGCGTTTTACGCCTGATCTCCGCCGGTCGACGACAGGGGAGGATGATCATGAGTACAGCCGCTGTTCCGGCAACGGACGAGTTCACCGTTCCGTCCGAGTCGCTGGAAGCCACGCCCGGCTCCGCTTTCATGCGGCCGATCGAGGCAATCGCGGCAGTGCTGCTGATTGCGATCATCGGCATGCTTTTGACCGGCGTCGTCTCGCGCTATTTCTTCAACCGACCCATCGTCTGGGTCGATGAAGCCTCCTCCATTGCCTTTCTTTGGCTGGCCATGCTCGGTACCGCGATCGCGGTGGATCGCAGCGAGCATCTGCGGCTCACGTTGTTCCTGTCGCGTATGCAGGAACGGCGGCGCGAATTCGTAGAGACGTTCGGCGTTGTCCTAATGGGGGCGTTCCTGATTGTTCTCCTACCACATTCCTATGAATATGCGGTGGGCGAAATGGACATCACGTCGTCCGCCCTCAACATTCCCGTCGGATACCGTGTCTCGGCGATCGCTGTTGGCATGGCGCTGATGCTGGGCCTGTTGGTGGTGCGGCTTTTCCGTACGTCGCGGCTGGTCGACGTGCTGGCGTCAGCCGCGTTCGTCATCGCAATCTGCGCCGTCCTTTGGTTCCTGTCGCCGACGCTGAAAGGTCTGGGCGACGCCAATATCGTGATCTTCCTCGTGGGCGGCGCCGCACTCTGCCTGGCGCTCGGCGTACCGATCGCCTTCTGCTTCGGCATCGCGACGCTGCTGTTCCTGTCGTTTACGACGTCCATGCCGCTGGTTGTCATGGTGAGCCGGATCGATGAGGGCATGTCGAGCCTGATCCTTCTTTCCGTGCCGGTCTTCGTGCTGCTTGGCTGCATCCTGGATGCCACGGGCATGGGCAAGGCGATCGTCGATTTTCTCGCGTCACTGCTCGGCCATGTGAAGGCCGGCATGTCTTATGTGCTGCTCGGCTCGCTGTTCCTGGTGTCCGGCATTTCCGGCTCAAAGGTGTCTGACATGGCAACCGTCGCGCCGGCCTTGTTTCCGGAAATGAAGCGGCGGGGCCACAAGCCGAGTGAGATGATCGCGCTGCTGGCGACCGGTGCCGCCATGGCCGATACCGTGCCGCCTTCGATCGTGCTGATCGTGTTGGGTTCGGTTGCCGGGGTGTCCATTGCAGCCCTCTTCACCAGCGGCTTTGCGATCGCCATGGTGTTGTTGGTCGCGCTCGCCATTCTGGCCCGCTTCAAGGCCCGGCATGAAAGCATGGAAGGCATCAAGCGCGCTTCGGGAAAGACCATCCTGAAGGTGGCGCTGCTTGCAGCACCCGCCCTCGTTCTGCCTTTCATCATCCGCAGCGCAGTGGCCAGCGGTGCTGCGACTGCGACGGAAGTCTCGACCATCGCCGTGCTTTACGCCTTCGTCATCGGCATGGTGCTTTACGGCGGGATTTCGCCGCGCCGCATCTACAGCATGCTGGTGGAAACCGCCGCGATGTCGGGCGCTATCCTGCTGATCCTGGGAACCGCGGCAGCCATGGCTTGGGCGCTGACGCAGACTGGCTTCGCTTTCCATCTGCGCGACGCGATGAGCAACCTGCCGGGCGGCTGGTTCACCTTCATGCTGCTTTCGATCGGCCTCTTCATGCTGCTCGGCTGCGTGCTGGAGGGCCTGCCGGCAATCGTACTGCTGGCGCCGATCATGTTTCCGATTGCCCGCGCGCTGGGCATCAATGACATCCATTATTCGATGGTGATCGTGACCGCGATGAATATCGGCTTGATGGCGCCGCCGATCGGCGTTGGCTTCTATATCGCCTGCAAGGTCGGCAATGTGTCACCCGACGAAGCGATGGTCGCGATCTGGCCCTATATCGGCGCGCTGGTTCTCGGGCTGCTGGCAATCGCTGCCGTACCCTGGTTCTCGCTCGCCTTCCTGTAAGGCGCCGAGCCTAGCGAACAATCTGCCAAGTTCAATCAAGGAGGAGACTGAACGACATGATCATCAATCGCCGCACCATGCTGTTGGGGACGGGTACGCTTGCATTGGGTGCAGCATTCCACACCCGAGCCAACGCTGCCGAGTTCACGTACAAGTTCGCCAACAACCTGCAGACCACGCATCCCCTCAACATTCGTTTGAAGGAAGCCACGGACAAGATCCTGGAAGAAAGCGGCGGCCGGCTGCAGATCAACGTCTTTCCGTCGAGCCAGCTTGGTAACGACACGGAAACACTGACGCAGCTTCGATCCGGCGCGACCGAGTTCTTCTCGCTGTCGCCGTTGATCCTGTCGACCTTGGTGCCGAACGCCGCGATCTCGGGCATCGGCTTTGCTTTCCCGGATTATGCTGCCGTTTGGAAGGCCATGGACGGCGAACTCGGCGCCTATGCGCGTGCCGAGATCGAGAAGAAGGGCTTGGTGCCCATGGAAAAGATCTGGGACAACGGCTTCCGCCAGATCACCAGCTCGAGCAAGCCGATCAACACGCCGGACGATCTGTCGGGCTTCAAGATCCGTGTTCCGCCAAGCCCGCTCTGGCAGTCCATGTTCACGGCCTTCGGCGCGGCTCCGACCACCATCAACTTCGCGGAAGTCTACACTGCATTGTCCACCGGCACGGTGGATGGCCAGGAAAACCCGCTCGCGATCGCTTCCACGGCCAAGCTCTACGAAGTCCAGAAGAATGTGGCCATGACCAACCACATGTGGGACGGCTTCTGGTTCCTGGCCAACAAGCGCTCTTGGGAAGCGCTTCCGGAAGACCTGCGCGAGATCGTCGCCAAGAACCTCAACGGCAAGGCTGACGAGCAGCGCGCCGATACGGCCAAGCTCAATGACACGGTCCGCGAAGAGCTGACAAAGCTCGGCATGACCTTCACCGATCCGGACAAGGCCGCATTCCGCGCCAAGCTCAAGGATGCCGGCTTCTATTCGGAATGGAAGGGCAAGTTCGGCGATGAAGCCTGGGGCATCCTGGAAAAGGCCGTCGGCACCAGCCTGACCTGATCACTGCGCGACAACGGTCTCCGCTTCGATCTGAGGCGGCGGCCAACTTTCCTGGAAATGAGGACCAAGTGGCAGACCGCTTGAAGAACAAGACCGCCATTGTGTTCGGCGCCGGGTCCGCCGGGCCGGGTTGGGGCAACGGCAAGGCCGCCGCAGTGCTTTATGCCCGCGAAGGTGCTGCCGTGGCCTGCGTCGATCTGGATGTGGCGGCGGCAGAGGAAACAGCTGGCATCATCAAAAACGAGGGTGGGCGGGCTATCGCGATCGCGGCCGATGTCACGAAGCTCGCCTCGATCGAAGACGCCGTGGCGCAGGCGCGTGTCGCCTTTGGTGCGATAACTGTCCTGCACAACAATGTCGGCGTGACCCACATGGCGGGTCCGGTCGAGTTGGATGAGGTGCGCTTTCAGCAATCCGTCGACCTCAACCTCGGCTCCGTTTATCGTACGGCGAAAGCCGTCATTCCACAGATGCTGGAAGCGGGCGGCGGGGCGATCGTCAACATTTCCTCGCTGGCCGCCATGCGGTGGACCGGCTATCCCTATTTTGCCTACTACGCGACCAAGGCCGCCGTGAACCAAGCCACGGTGGCGATCGCCATCCAGTATGCCGGGCAGGGCATTCGCGCCAACTGTGTGGTGCCCGGCCTGATCGATACGCCGCTGATCTACAAGCAGATTTCATCGCAATATGCTTCCGCCGAAGAGATGGTCGTGGCGCGCAATGCCGCCCTGCCAGGAGGCAAGATGGGCGACGCGTGGGACATTGCGCATGCCGCGCTGTTCCTGGCGTCTGACGAGGCCAAATTCATCAATGGCGTCTGCTTGCCGGTCGATGGCGGGCAGAGCTGCACGGTTCCGGTGCCGCATTGAGTGAGGCGAGCGACATCACCGGCTCGCAGAGCGTCGACCGGGCGCTGAAGCTGCTGTCGCTTGTCGGGCGAAGCTCGGAAGAGGGCATGTCGCTCAACGAGATCGTCAGCCGCAGCGGCTTCAACAAGGCGACGACGCGGCGTCTGCTGCTCGCTTTGATGCGCGCGAAGATGGTCGATCAGGACGAGGTGGAGCGCCGCTATTACCTCGGAGAGGAAGCCTATGTGCTGGGCTCCTTCGCAGCGCCGCGCTTCGGATTACTGGAAATGTCGATGGAAAGCCTGATCCGCATTTCCCGACAAACGGGCGATGCCAGTTTCTTGTCGATCCGCCGCGATACGCATTCGATCTGCCTACACCGGGAAGAGGGTACCTACCCCATCCGCACCCACGCGCTGCTGAAAGGCTTCGAGCATCCGCTGGGGATCGGCGCCGGCTCGCTCGCGATGCTTGCCACCCTCGATGATGCCGAGGTGAACGAGGTGCTGGCGCGCAACGCGGATGAACTCGCCACCGGCTTCGCTGAAGTGCCCTTACCGAACATTCGTGCAGCACTCAACCGCACGCGCATGAAGGGCTATGCCGTTAATCCCGGCATGATCTTCGCCAATTCCTGGGGCATTGGCGTGGCGCTAAGCTTCCCGGATGGCCGGCTCGCCGGCGCCATCAGCCTGGCTGCCATCGACAGCCGTGTGCAGGAGCCACGGCAAAGCGAATTGGCTTCCATTCTGCGCGAAGAAGCAGCGCGCATCGAATGCAAATTGGCGCGCATGATCGACCGGGAACGGGCAGACAAGCGGCCTAAGGCACGAAACGCAGCACCGCAACGACTTGCAGGGAGAAGGGCATCGCTATGAGCAAGGCACAGATCGTGGGCTGGTCCCATTCGCAGTTCGGCAAGACCGAATTTTCTGACACGGAAGCGCTGATGGCGTCCGTTGTCGCGCCGGCGCTGGACCATGCGGGCGTTGGAGCCGAAGACGTGGACGGCATCTTTGTCGGCGTCCTCAATGGGGGCTTTTCAAAACAGGAATTCCAGGGCGCGCTGGTCGGCATGGTGGAAGGCAGTCTGGCCGCCGTTCCATCTGTGCGGCTGGAAAACGCCTGCTCGACCGGCTCGTCGGCGATCTACACGGCCATGGACTTCATCGAGTCCGGACGTGGTCGCATCGCGCTGGTCGTGGGTGCCGAAAAGATGACTGCGGTGCCCACCGAACGCGTTAGCGACATCCTGCTCGGCGGCTCCTATCGCAAGGAAGAAGCCGATGTTGAAGGCGGCTTTGCCGGCGTTTTCGGCCGCATCGCGCAGAACTACTTCCAGCGCTATGGCGACCGTTCGGAAGAACTCGCGATGATCGCGGCCAAGAACCACGCCAACGGCGTCAACAATCCCTATGCGCACATGCGCAAGGATTTTGGCTTCGACTTCTGCAACCAGGTTTCGGACAAAAACCCGCGCGTGGCCGGACCGTTGCGGCGCACCGATTGCTCGCTCGTTTCCGACGGTGCCGTGGCGCTCGTGCTGGCGGACGAGGAAACGGCGGCCGGTTTGAACCGCGCGATCGGCTTCCGAGCCCGCGCCAATGTCAACGACGTGTTCGCGCTCAGCCGTCGCCGCGACGTGCTGGCCTTCGATGGGCCACGCGCGGCATGGCGCAAGGCTCTGGAGCAGGGCGGCGTGACGTTGGACGATCTATCCTTTGTGGAAACGCATGACTGCTTTACCATCGCCGAACTGATCGAATATGAGGCGATGGGGCTCGCACCGCAGGGCGAGGGCTACAAGGTCGTGCGCGAGGGGACGACCGCCAAAGGAGGACGGCTGCCGGTCAATCCTTCAGGGGGCTTGAAGTCGAAGGGCCATCCGATCGGCGCGACCGGCGTGTCCATGCATGTCATGGCGGCCATGCAGCTGATGAACGAGGCGGGCGGCATTCAGGTGCCGGACGCCAAGCTCGCCGGCGTGTTCAACATGGGTGGCGCGGCCGTTTCGAACTTCGTTTCCATCCTGGAGCGCGTGAAATGAGCGTGCCCGACGTAAACCTTGCGGATGATCCGAAGGGCGGTGTGACGCCTTGCACCACCCGCGTCATGAACCTTGCTACCTTTCTTAGCCAGCAAGCACGCCGGCTTGGCGATGGCGTCGGCTTCGTTTGGGCGGATCGGCAATGGTCCTGGCGCGAGATGGAAGCGCGCGTCAACGCCATGGCCTATGCACTCGTGCACGAGTTCGGCGTCAGACAAGGCGACCGCATTCTGGTGCAGTCATCGAACTGCAACCAGATGTTCGAATCCATGTTCGCGGCCTTCAGGGTCGGCGCGGTCTGGGTACCGACCAACTTCCGCCAGACGCCTGATGAAGTCGCCTATCTTGCGCAATCCTCAGGCGCATCGCTGATGATCTGCCAGGCTGCTTTTGCCGGACATGCTGAAGCATCATGGAATGCCAGCCCAGCCTTGCAGCAATTCATCGCCATCGGCGAGGCAGGCTTCGGTGAGGATTATGACGCGATCGTCGCGCGCAATCTCGGTCAGATGGTCAAGGCTGCCGCTGTCGATCGCGACGATCCCTGCTGGTATTTCTATACGTCCGGCACCACGGGCCGGCCGAAAGCTGCCGTCCTGACGCATGGCCAAATGGCTTTTGTGATCAACAACCATCACGGCGATCTTTTCCCCGGCACCACGCATGAAGACCGCTCGATCGTGGTCGCGCCGCTGTCGCATGGCGCCGGCGTGCACCAGCTGTGCCAGGTCGCGCATGGCTGCACCACGATCCTGCTGCCGACGGAGAAGTTCGACATCGACGGGCTGTGGCGGCTGGTCGAGCAATGGAAGGTGACGAATCTCTTCACCGTTCCGACCATCGTTAAGATGCTGGTCGAAGACCCGGCGGTCGATCGCTACGACCACTCCTCCTTGCGCTACGTGATCTATGCGGGCGCGCCGATGTATCGTGAGGACCAGAAGCGCGCGCTCAATAAGCTCGGCAAGGTGCTGGTACAGTATTTCGGGCTAGGCGAAGTCACAGGCGCCATAACCGTGCTGCCGCCGATCATGCACAGTGCGGAAGACGGCCCGCATGCGCGCATCGGCACCTGCGGCTTCGAGCGTACTGGCATGCAGGTCGAGATCCAGGACGACCAAGGCAACGAGGTCGCGCAGGGCGAAACCGGTGAAATCTGCGCCATCGGACCGGCCGTCTTTGCCGGCTACTACCAGAACCCGGAAGCCAACGCGAAAAGCTTCCGCAATGGCTGGTTCCGCACCGGTGATCTCGGCCACATGGACGAGCAGGGCTTCGTTTACATTACCGGTCGCGCTTCCGACATGTACATCTCAGGTGGCTCCAACGTTTATCCGCGCGAAGTCGAGGAAAAGCTGCTGCAGCATCCCGCAATCTCAGAGGTCGCAATCCTCGGCGTGCCTGATCCGGTGTGGGGTGAGGTCGGCGTTGCCGTCTGCGTGCCACGCGCAGGTGAGCAGGTGGAGGCGGGTGAATTGGCGGCTTGGCTCGACGGCAAGGTCGCCCGCTACAAGCTGCCGAAGCGTTATGTTTTCTGGCCGGAGATGCCGAAATCCGCCTACGGGAAGATCGCCAAGAAGCTGATCCGCGAGGAGCTGGAAAAGCGTGGCGACCTCAACGAAGCGCCGCAGCGGCTGAGCGCCTGAGGAGGATCAAGCATGACAGTTCAGTTCAAAAGCGTCGTCGTGACCGGCGGCGCTTCCGGGATCGGCTTTGACATCGCCGGTGTCCTGCATGCGCGCGGCTGGCAGGTGCATCTGCTCGACCTGAAACAGGATGCTCTTGATGCAGCCTGCGACAAGCTCGGCATTTCCGGCGATCAAGGCCACGAAGCCAACGTCACGGATGAAACGGCAGTAGATGCCATCATTGCACGTGCCGCAGATGGCGCCCCGCTTGGTGCGGTCGTCAACTGTGCTGGCATCGGCCAGGACACACCGGCCGTCGACATGAAGGTCGAAGACTTCCGCCGCATTATCGACGTCAATCTCACCGGCACCTTTATCGTCGCGCGTGCCGCTGCCCGTTACTGGCTGGCCAACAGCATGCCGGGTGCAGTCGTCAACATCGGCTCGGTATCCGGCCTGCTCGGCAATAAGGGCCGAGCGAGCTATGGCTCGTCAAAGGCGGCCGTTAGCCATCTCACGCGCATCCTTTGTACCGAATGGGGCGCCGACAATATCCGCGTCAACACGGTCGCACCGGGCGCCGTCAACACGCCGCTTACCGACCTCCACCACACGCCCGACGTGCGTCAGCAATGGCACCAGCGCATTCCGCAACAGCGATACGGAACGACGCGCGAGATCGCCAATGCCGTCGCATTCCTCGTTTCGGATGAAGCGAGCTACATCAACGGCCAAACCCTTGCGGTGGACGGCGGCTTCGTATCGGCCGGCCTGATGGTGCGCGAATGAGCCTGCGTTCCATTCATCATCCCGGCACTCCGGACCAGCCGCGTATGTTGGCAGAGACCTGTTCGGTGCGCCGCCTCAACCTGCGCTTTGCAGCCGGCGTGCCCGTGCTGGAGGCCGTCGCCCAAGCGCTTGCTTCTGAAGGGATCGACAGCGCCGTCATCGAGATCGAAGGCGGCAGCTTTGCGCCTTTGGTCTACGTCATACCGGCGCCGAGTCCCGACGACAGTCATGCGGCGTGGTACAGCGATACGCGGCAACCGGATGGCGTGGCGCTCGGGGAAAGCCTCGTCATGTCCTTCGGCCGCCGACAAGGCAAACCCTTTATCCACTGCCACGGCATCTGGGTCCACGCCGACGGCTTCCGCGGCGCCGGCCATCTGATCCCGCATGAAGCGATGTTTGCCGAAGAGGTCGAGGCAACGGTCTACGCTGTTTCCGGTGCGATCTTTGACCAGCAACAGGACGCGGAAACGAACTTCACGCTGCTGACGCCCGTGCCAAACGGCGTAGTTCAGCCTGATGAGGACCGGGGTGTTCTGCTTCGCATCAAGCCCAACACCGACATCCATGCAGCGGTGGAGGATGCAGCGAAGTCCGCGGGCATAACCAGCGGCACGTTGCATGGCATCGGCAGCCTCGTCGGCTGCGACTTCGCCGATGGCACCCATATGGCCTCTTATGCATCGGAACTTTTTATCCGCGAAGGGCGGGTCGAAGCCGGTAGAGCAGCGCTTGACATCGCCATCGTGGACATCGACGCCGCGATTTTCGAAGGCGAAATCACGCGTGGCACGAACCCGGTCTGCGTGACTTGCGAGTTACTGATCGTTGAGGGGTAAGCTCCACGTAGAGACGGACGGTCTCAAGCCACATGGTAACCCATTGAGCGAAGATCAGCTTGGATCTATATAACCGCGTAGGCCTAAAAGCGGGAATGTCATGCACACGACGCTGACGATTGATGACGATGTCTTGGCTGCGGCCGAAGTCATGGCTGAACAGCAGGATCGCAGCCTCGGTGAGATCATCTCAGATCTTGCACGCCGCTCATTGCGGCGGCCGGCCTTCACAGGCGAACGCAACGGTGTACCGCTGCTGACACCACGTCCTGACGCAGTTCCCGTTACCCTGGAGATGGTGAACGATCTGCGCGACGAGTTGCCTTGACGTATCTTCTCGACGTGAATGTGCTTATCGCGCTCATTGACACCTTCCATATCGCGCATGAGGAAGCGCAAAGGTGGTTCCAGACAAGCGGCGCTGCATCTTTTGCGACCTGCCCCATTACGGAGAACGACGTAATACGCATTCTCAGTAATCCTCGCTATCCCAACAGGCAGGGCTCACCGGCTGAAGTCGCAAAAGCCGTTGGCAAATTCCACACATTACCCGGTCACCATTTCTGGTCCGACGATGTAAGCCTGGTTGGGGCTCATCACGTAGATCCCGAAAATATCTCCACGCCTGCGCAAGTCACCGACACCTACCTGCTTGCACTTGCCAAAGCGCATGGCCGGCAGCTCGCCACCTTTGATCGTAAGCTGTCGCCGGCTGCGGTGAAGGGCGGCAAGTCCGCCCTCCACCTGATTGCTGGCGGCTAGGTCGGCAGCTGGTCACATTACTCGTCAGGCCGTCAGCTGCGTCACGAACTTCGTGACGAGATAAGCCTCGATCGCCTCTGAGCCGCCTTCCGTGCCGTAGCCGGAGTCGCGCACGCCGCCGAAGGGGACTTCCGGCAGAGCGAGACCCAGATGGTTGATCGTGGTCATGCCGGCATCGATCCGCAGGCCAAGCGCCTGACTTGTTTCAGCCGAGCGCGTGAAGGCATAGGAGGCTAGACCGAAGGGGAGGCGGTTGGCTTCGTCGATGGCTTCGTCCAGCGTAGAGAAGCGGTTGACGATGGCGACCGGGCCGAACGGCTCTTCGTTCATGATGCGGGCGGATTTCGGCGCGTTGGCGATGATCGTCGGCTCGAAGAAGTTGCCCTTGTTGCCGATGCGGCGGCCGCCGGTCTTCACTTCCGCACCCTGCTGGACGGCGTCGGCGATCAGCTCTTCAAGCGCCGGAATGCGACGGTCGTTGGCGAGCGGACCCATCTGGCTGTCGGCTTCCATGCCGCTGCCGACGCGGATCGACTTGGCGTAATCGACAAGGCCGTCGAGGAACTGGTCGTAGGCGTTGTCCTGCACGAGGAAGCGGGTTGGCGACACGCAGACCTGACCGGCATTGCGGAACTTGGAGCCGCCCAGCACCTTCGCTGCCTGAGCGACATCCGCGTCATCGAAGACGATTGCCGGAGCATGGCCGCCAAGCTCCATCGTCGCGCGCTTCATGTGCTGGCCGGCGAGAGCCGCCAGATGTTTGCCGATTGGGGTCGAGCCGGTGAAGGAGATCTTGCGGATCACCGGATGCGGAATGAGGTATTCCGAAATCTCGGACGGCACGCCGTAAACAAGGTTCACCACGCCGGCGGGAATGCCAGCATCCACGAAGGCCTTCAGGAGGGCTGCGGGCGAGGCCGGCGTTTCTTCCGGTGCCTTCACGATGATGGAGCAGCCAGCCGCGATGGCGGCTGACAGTTTGCGCACGACCTGGTTGATCGGGAAGTTCCACGGCGTAAAGGCGGCGGCAGGACCAACCGGCAGCTTGATCGCCATCTGCGTGACACCAGCGGTGCGGGCGGGGATGATCTGGCCGTAGGTGCGGCGGGCTTCTTCGGCGAACCAGTCGATCACGTCGGCGGCAGCCAACACTTCGCCCTTGGCTTCGGCCAGTGGCTTGCCTTGTTCCATGGTCAGGATCGGCGCGATCTCGCCGGCGCGTTCGCGCAGCAGCTCGGCAGCCTTGCGCATCAGCTTGGACCGATCAAATGCGCCGACGTCGCGCCAGATCTCAAAACCTTTCTGGACGGCAGCCAGAGCGGCGTCGAGATCCGCGCGGCTGGCATGAGCGACCGTGCCGATCACCTCGCCATTCGAGGGATCAACCACATCAATGGTCCGGCCTTCGCTGCCGTCGCGCCAAACGCCGTCAATGAGAAGCTGGGTGTTGGGATAGGCTGTCATGCTCTTGTCCTTCCAGAGTTCGGTTGGCCCGGTTTGATCGGCTTCGTTCTCGCTGATGGGCCGGCGCAGAAGTGATCCCGTTCTTCGGGGTCATGCTGCTTGATGATGCGCGACGCTTCTATGACGCCTCAGAGCCGAGGCATCAACCGAATGGAACACCAACGCAACCCATGCTGGCTCAGCGCGAACGACTTATCTATGGTCCAGGCTGAAGAATGGAATGCGACGCTTCAGGGAGGAAGTCATGAGCAAACCCGCCATCAGCCGTTTTCCGGTTCCGGAACTCAGCGAATTGCCGGACGATATCCGCGAAAGGATCGTCGCCGTGCAGGAAAAATCAGGCTTCATACCGAACGTGTTCCTCACGCTAGCGCACCGACCGGACGAGTTCCGGGCCTTCTTCGCCTATCATGATGCGCTCATGGACAGGCCAAGTGGCCTGACCAAGGCCGAGCGCGAGATGATCGTGGTGGCGACGAGCAACGTGAACCAGTGCCAGTATTGCGTTGTAGCGCATGGGGCCATCCTTCGCATCCGCGCCAAGAGCCCGACCATCGCCGATCAGGTTGCGATCAACTACCGCAAGGCCGACATCACGCCGCGCCAGATGGCCATGTTGGATTACGCGCTGAAGGTCTCGCAGCGCGCCCATGAGGTCGGCGACGCCGACATTGCTGCGTTGAAGGAGCACGATTTCACGGATTCAGATATCTGGGACATCGCGGCCGTGGCCGCGTTCTTTGCCATGTCCAACCGGCTGGCCAACGCGACGAACATGCGTGCAAACGACGAGTTCTATGCGATGGGGCGGTGAGACACAGCCACCTCTTGACGCTATGCGGTAGCACATCGAGCACAATGACGCATGTACCATGATCCAAAATTATCCGATAAGAGAAAAATGTCTCTCAATGTACAAGCACTCTGGTAGCTCATACGACCGGATGCTACGTGTGAGGCTCCTAAATTATAGAAGATGACGCAAGCTTCTCGCCGATGGCTCTAAGAACTTGCAAGTTAAAGGAGCACTCGGCGAAGCATGAATGTCGACCTCGATAGTCTTCAGCTTACGCCTGCCGCCTTCGCATCGCCACCGCCGAAAATCGATGTCGGTGCGCGTTTGCAGGCACTACGCAAGGAGCGCGGCTGGACGCTGCAGCAGGCGAGCAAACATTCCGGCGTGTCCACTTCGGCTTTTTCGAAGATCGAGCGAGGTGAGTTATCTCCGACTATTTCGACGATGCAGCGCATTGCCAACGGGTTCGGCATGGACGTTCTAACCATGCTAAGCGACCCGACAGAACCTCCGAGCCTCCTTGGGCGCCGTAGCGTGACGCGCGCTGGGATGGGCCAGCCGCATCTGTCGGGAAGCTGCGAGAACAAGCTGCTGTGCTCGGACCTGAAGAACAAGCGCATCACGCCGATCCTCACCAAGGTGGTCGCTCGCTCGCCCGATGAGTACAAAGTTTGGCCGAAGTCAGACGCTGAGATTTATATCTGGGTCCTGAAGGGCACGGTAGTCGTCCATAGCAAGCTCTATGAGCCGCTGGAGCTGGGCGAGGGCGACTCGATGTATTACGACGCTAATACCGAGCATGTCTGGACCTCGAAAGGTCCGGAAGATGCGCAGGTGCTCTGGGTCCTGACGGCCTGAACGGACCTCAATGCGACCGCAGAACTTTCATGATTATCGCGCCTTGGCGCGGCGCAAGCTGCCGAAGGGTCTGTTCGAGTACATCGACCGCGGTACGGAGAACGAGATCGCCATTCGTGCTTTGCGCGAGAGCTTGGATGCGATGAAGATTGCGCCTTGTGCGTTGACCGGCCACGGTGCGCGCGAGTTTAGCACCACCCTCTTCGGCAAGCGCCATGCTTTGCCCCTAATTATCGCGCCGACAGCCTTGGCGGGCCTGGTCTCTCACGATGGCGAGACGAAACTGGCGCGGGCGGCAGCCACAGCCGGTATTCCCTTTTGCGTCTCGACGCAGTCGATCACCGCCGTTGAAGACATTCGTGCCGGCGCACCGGGCGCCGACATCTGGTTCCAGCTTTACATGTGGCGCGACCGGGCTCTGACGCAGGCGCTGCTTGATCGAGTTTGGGCAAGCGGCGTCACCACGCTTGTCGTGACAGCCGACACTCCGACCGGACCCAACCGCGAGTACAATGCGCGCAACGGCTTTGGGATGCCGATGAAGCCTTCGATCCGCGTGGGGCTCGACATGGCGCTGCATCCGGGTTGGTTGTTCGGTGTCATCCTGGCGTACCTGCGGACTACCGGTATGCCGACTTACGGCCACTACCCGGCCGAACATCGCGTTGCGATCACAGGGGCGCCGAGCGGCGAAGCCGTGCAACTGGAGCACCGTTTAAATTGGGATGATCTGGTAGCTCTACGCCGGGAATGGCGCGGTGAGATCGTAATTAAGGGGCTTCTTTCAGTTGCCGACGCTCTGAAAGCAGCCGACCTCGGTGCCGATGCGGTTGTTGTGTCGACGCATGGGGGGCGCAACCTCGACTCAGCGCCACCGACCGCTCGTATCCTGCCGGACATCGCGGAAGCCGTGGGTCAAAGACTAACGGTACTCGCGGACAGCGGCGTTCAGCGCGGCAGTGATGTGCTCAAGTATATCGGGCTTGGCGCCAAGGCTGTTCTAGCCGGTCGGCTTCCGCTTTGGGGACTAGCGGCGGGCGGAGAGGCCGGGGCGGATGCCATCCTCGCCATGCTCAAGCGAGAAATGGATTTGACCATGACGATGCTGGGACTGGAGCGGCCGAGCGAAGTCGCACCACATATCGTTCGCTAGGTAGCGGGGTATTATGCCGCTTGGATGAGGGCAGCAGCACCTTTATAGGTCTGACTAGCTCAAGGAGGCGGACGATTTGGGTGGCTTCTCGACCTTCCACAGCATCTTCACGCTTCTGGCGCTTGCTATCTTTGCCGTGCCCGTTTTCCTTGCTGTGTCCAGCGCACGCAAAAAGCCCGAGCAAGGCTTTGCCGGCTGGCTGATGCTTTTAGCGATCGGCCAAACGTTGTTCCTGATCCAGTCCGTTCTTTCCACGATCCAGATCCTCCCGCTGCCCGGCACCTATGATGCAAGCGTAAAGGGCGCCACGATTGCCTACGGGGTGGAAACCGCTTTGTATTTGGTGGCGCTTGCCATCGTCATTGCGACGACGGTCTGTATGTTCAAACGCAGGCGCACCTTTCCAGCTTGGTTCACGGTGCAATGGGCCGCAACGTTTCTTCTTGTGGTGCTAGACGTTGCCTGGGTTGCAACCTGGTTCAACATGTCGCTTGCAAGCGCTTGGGTTGAGTTCAACCGCGACCTGATCGCAGCAGGGATCATGGCCGCGCTAGGGGCTGTATGGGTCGGTTATGTCTGGCGTTCTAGACGCGTGAAGAACACCTTCGCTCATTAGCGACGATGGTGTTCGGGTTTGTGCATGGAACGTGCGTGGCGGCGTCAACGCCACACACAAATCCTGTGGAGCAGCGTCATTCGTTACGCGTGTGGAAGTGGCTCAGGAAGGCGCGTGTTGCTTCCTGCTTAGGATTGTCGATGAGCTCGCGGGCGGGGCCTTCTTCGACGATCACGCCATCGCGCAGGAAGATGACCTTGTCTGCCACTTCGCGGGCGAAGGCCATCTCGTGCGTCACGATGATCATCGTCATGCCCTCGGCCGCAAGATCGCGCATCACTCCAAGCACTTCTGCTACGAGTTCAGGATCGAGCGCCGACGTAGCCTCGTCGAACAGCATGACTTCCGGCTCCATCGCCAATGCACGAGCGATTGCCACGCGCTGCTTTTGGCCACCGGACAAACGGTCGGGGTAGGTGTCCGCTTTGTCAGCCAAGCCGACCTTGCCCAGCAGGGTGCGGGCAAGTTGCGCGGCTTGTGTCTTGGGCATGCGCTTCACGACCAATGGCCCTTCCATGACGTTCTGGAGAACGGTCTTGTGGGGGAAGAGGTTGAAGTGTTGGAACACCATGCCGGTGTTGGAGCGGAAGTGCGCCTGATCCTTGGCCCTTGGCATCTTGGAGCCGTCATCGAACACGAACGTGTCGTGGCCGATGCGGATCCGGCCGCCGTTTGGAATGACCAGCAGGTTCATGCAGCGCAACAGCGTCGATTTGCCCGACCCGGAAGGGCCGATCAAGGCAACGACGGAACCTGCATCGACCTTCACATTGATATCGCGCAGGACGATATTCGAGCCGAATTGCTTCTTGAGATTGGTGATCTGAATCTTGGTGTTGTCGGGAGTAACTGTGCCGGTCATGTCAGTGGCTCCGCTGCAGCTTCTTCTCGCTGCGCTTCACGATGGCTGTCAGCGGTACGAGGACCACGAAGTAGATCACGGCGATGACGGTATAGACTTCAAGCGGACGGAACGTGTCCATGGTGATAACCTGACCCTGGTAAAGGAGGTCGGGCACAGCCAGAACAGATACCAGCGACGTGTTCTTGAACTGGATGATTGACTGGTTCATCAGCGGCGGGATCATCTGCTTGATGGCCTGCGGCAGAACGATGCGCTTCATGACCTTGGCCGGCGTCATGCCGAGCGCCAGCCCGGCTTCACTCTGGCCGGGATCAATCGCAATGACGCCGCCGCGAATGACTTCCGCATAGAACGAGCCACCGTACAGCGACAGCGTCATGACCGCCGCCGTCATCGCGCTGAGCTCGACGCCGGTCAGTACCGGCAGAGCATAATAGAACCACAGAAGCTGAACCAGCAGGGGAGTGCAGCGGAAAATCTCGATGTAAGCCCAAGATATCCAGCGCAGGATAGGATTCCTTGATAACTGCATAAGGCCGGCAAGTAGGCCGAGCAGCAAGCCGAGAATGATCACGCCGGCGGTGATGGCGATGGTCATTAGGGTGCCGTTCAGGAAGAGCCAGCGATAGCTCCAAAGAATATTGAAGTCCCAGGTATACATCGTCGCCCTTCTTCGAACGCTTCCCTGCACGGGAGCAGCGCCGTTGCTGATCGAGTCTTGGCTAGACTGGACCGTCCGATCCGTCTGGATAGGCGGATGGGACGGTCCAGGAAGACGCCGGCAGTCAAGCCGGCGCCATCGTATTGATGCTTAGAAGGTTACGCCTTCCGGAATGTCGTCCAGCGTGACGTCGACAGCCGCGAGGCTCTCGATCACGGCGCTCCGCACCAAGCCGAGACCCTGCGAGTAAACGATCCAGGTGTTGAGGAAGTCCTTGAAGGTCCGGTCCGTTTCGCGGCGGATCGCAGCGTTGGAGGTTGAGCCGAAGACGGGCTTCGGCACGATGACCTTGCCAAGTGACGGGTCGCGCTTGACCGCACGCACGCCGCCCATCCAGAAGATGCTCTGCGCCTGAACGCGACGGCTCTTCAGTGCCAGCGTTGCTTCGTCGAGTGTACGAAAGCGGCTGATGGAGGCATTCGGTGCGAGACGCGACGCGACCTGGTCATGCGCCGAGCCATTGTCGACTGCGATCTTCACTTCCGGCTTGTTCAGGTCTTCCCAGGTGGTGGGGTTGAAATCTGGCGCGCAGATCATAACCAGCGCGCTGTTGTAAACCGGTACCGAGAAATCGACGGCGAGCGCACGCTTCGGCGTCGGGTTCATGCCGAACATGACGTCAATCTTGCCGGTCTGCACGTCGAGGATGGCGTTGCCCCAGGTTGTTTCTTGGATCTCCAATTCGACTTCCATATCGGCGGCGAGCGCCTTTGCGATTGCCACGAAATGGCCGGCCCATTCACCAGAGGCCGGATCTTTCATCGTCCAGGGTGCGCCGGTGGCAACGCCGCCGATGCGCAGCTTTTTGGAGCTCATGATACGCTCCCAGGTGGAGCCTTCCTGCGCCGACGCAGTCGTCGCGGACGCGCTCAGCATTGCCGCACCGGCCAGACCGCCAGCCATCAAACCTGCAAAGTCCCTACGAGATACCATTGTCGTCCCCTTTTTCGTTGATCGCCTTTTTGTTGATGAAGGCGAGCTTGCCAGGATGGCGAGTTCAGTTGTGACGCGGCGGTGTGGTTCCCGCTGGCGTGAGCAGCACACCGGGATTCATCCGATTGTCAGGATCAAACAGCGTCTTGACCTGCTGCATGAGGCCATAGCGAACGGGATCGCAAAGGCGCGCCAGTTCCTGCGTCAGTTTTCGGCCGACGCCATGCTCGGCGCTGAATGTGCCGTGGAAACGCGCGCCGACATCATGGATCGCTGCTTCGACTTCCAACGCGTAGGCTTCCTTGTCTAGAAGCGAAGCCCAGAACTCATGGCTGAACATAAGAATGTAATGAACATTGCCGTCGCCCAGGTGGCACACGACTTCGGTGAAGGCATTCGGGTAGTTGGCCGCCGCAGCCTCATCGGCTGCCGCGATGAAGGCCGGCACATCGGATGTGCGCACGGCAACATCATGAACGACGCCGACGCCTTCCTTCTTGTTGGCTTCCGACACGGAATGGCGGACATGCCAGATGTCTTGCGCCTGTTGCTCGGAATTGGCGACTACAGCATCAAGGATGCCGCCATTCTCCAGACCGCTTCCCAGCAGACCTTCGAGGATGCCGTTCAGATCGGTCGAGCTATCCACGCTCGAAAGCTCGATCATCAGCGACCAAGGCGGTATGCCGCCTTCAAACGGGATCCGAATGCGTTCGCAATGTTTAACGACGAGCTCGAACTGCGACGCCGAAACAAGCTCGAACGCCTCTATGTAGGGACCTGCTCGATCCTGGAACGCTGCCAACAGTTCGACTGCGGATTGCGGTGAAGCAACGGACACCCAGGCATGCGCCCGGTTCGGCATCTCAGGATGTAGATGTAGCGCGGCCCCGGTGATGATGCCGAGCGTGCCTTCCGCGCCAATAAAGAGGTGGCGCAGGAGGTACCCGGTATTGTCCTTGGCGAGCGCCGCTAGGTCGCGCAGCACTGTGCCATCGGCCAGAACCATTTCGAGGCCCGCGACGAGATCACGGGTCGGTCCATACTTCACAACGCCAGTGCCGCCGGCGTTGGTCGAGATCAAGCCGCCTATCTGAGCGCTGCCTTCGCTACCAAGATAAAGCGGGAATTGGCGGCCGATCTCGGCAGCGGCCGTATGGATGTTGGCAAGCACGACGCCCGCATCGACCGTCATCAGATTGGCAGCGCGATCGATTTCGCGGATGCGGTTCATCCGCTGCAGCCCCAGCACAATGCCGAGCTTGGCCAGCTTATCGGTTTCTGGAACCGCGCCGTAGCATAGACCAGTGTTACCGCCTGATGGAAATACCGGCTGCTCTTCCGCCGCCGCAAGTTTCATGACTGCGGCCACTTCTTCGGTCGAAGATGGGAGAACAACGCACAGCGCGTCGCCCGTTCTGCGATTGCGCCAGTCGGTGAGGAAAGGAGCCATTTCGCCACGATCGACGATCAGGCCTTTCTCGCCAACGATTTCGCGCAGTTTCTCGATCAAGGGCGTATCCGTATCAGGCAAGAGCGGCCGCTTGGGCTTTCTTCACGGCGTCTTTCAGCTTGGCGACCGTATCAGCGTTCGGAGCTTGCAACGGCAAACGCACGCCACCTACTGGCATGCCGGCCAGTTCCATGTAGTGCTTCAAAGGGCCGGGATTGGTTTCTAAGAAGATCGTCTCGAGAACTGGATCTACCTTGTTCTGGAGGGACAGCGCTTCCTTCAGCTTGCCATCTTGAGCAAGCGCGAAGATCTCGAGCCAGATCTTCGGATAGATCGACGCCGAGGCAAGAACCCCACCCTTTGCGCCAAGCGCAACATGGGTGGCAAAAAGCGGCTCTTCGCCGGAGAGCACGGCAATCTTGTCGCCGGCATACTTAATGGTCTTGATGAATTCCGGCATGTCATAGGACGAAAACTTCATGCCGATAATAGTGCCGTCTTCCGCCATCGCCTGAACGCCTTCTGCGGTCATGGCGACCGTGGTACGCCGCGGGATCTGATAGAGCATCACCGGGATGTCGACCTGGTCGCGATAGGCCATGAAGTATTCGCGCATGCCGTCCTGCGTACCCGGCGCGTAGTAAGGGGTCACAGTCATGACGGCAGCTGCACCGGCCTGCGTGAAGTCTTTTGCTGCATCGACCGCATCCTTGAAGCCAGTCGACAACACGCCAGGAATGACTGGCTTGTTCCCGGCTTCCTCGACACAGGCTGTCACGATCGCCTTGCGCTCGTCGCGGGAAAAGGCAGTGTATTCGCCCGTGCCACCAATCGGCACGATGCCCGAAGCGCCGGCATCCAGCTGAAAACGGACGAGCTTCTTCAGCCCGGCAACGTCGACAGCACCGTCCGCCGTGAGCGGCGTGACGATAGCGGTATAAAGACCATCGAAGTCATTGCGGGTGAGAGCCATCAACTGAAACCTGTCTGCATGCTGCACTGCGAGGCGTTCAAGCCTCCGGTTCGACAGCTGCCAACGTTTTCAGGCGTCCTCGGCGGCTGTGATCAACTTCTTGCAACGGTATCCACAAAAGTTCACCCGTCAATAGGCAAGTTAAAAAATTCCACTATCCGATAATTTTTGGTCACATACGTATCAGCAAGCTTCAGCAACCGGGATGTGCGCTCTATGTGCCGCCTCGTAGCCGAAAACTACCGCTGGCATGAGCAAGAGGAAAATCCGGATCGGTTCTGTAAATGCCCGGGCGATGGTACTAAGATGCCGGGAACGAACTGGAGCTTTACAATGTACAAGCACATTCTCATTCCGACGGATGGATCCGAACTGTCGACGCGTGGCGTGACTTGTGGCCTCGAACTGGCGAAGGCGCTTTCGGCCAAGGTGACGTTCCTGCATGCCATCGAGGTGTTCACCTCCGTGTTCAGCTCGCCGGACGGTCAGTGGATCGGCGGGGCCGAACTGGTTGGTCAGCTTGAAGCCGCACAGGAACAAAGCGCCAAGAACGCGCTGGATGCCGTAGCCAAGCAGGCGGCGGAAGCCGGTGTTGCGGCTGAGATCGTGTCTTCGCGCGAACTGACGCCCTCGGATGCGATTATTCAAACCGCTGAGGAGCACGGCTGCGATCTGATCGTGATGGCGTCACATGGCCGTCGCGGTGTGCGGCGCATGATGTTGGGCAGCCAGACCGCCGAAGTGCTGGCGCGCTCGCAGGTCCCCGTGCTGGTGATCCGCTGACGTCGCGAGCGAGAAGCGGCGGAAGGGAACGCCTATGAAGACGCTCGTCTTTGGATCGAAGCCCTATGACCGCCGCTTCCTTGAAGCCGCAAATGCTGCGCATTCACATACGCTGACCTTCTTCGAGCCACGGCTGGATGAAGCCACGGCAACGCTGGCGGCCGGCTTCGATGCGGTCTGCGTGTTCGTCAATGACACGGTGTCGCGACGCGTGCTGGATATCTTGGCCGAAGGCGGCGTGAAGGTGGTTGCGCTGCGGTGTGCCGGCTACAACAATGTCGATCTGGCCGCAGCCGAAGACCTTGGCATCGCCGTGGTGCGCGTGCCGGCTTATTCGCCCAATGCTGTGTCTGAGTTCACCGTCGGCCTGGTGCTGGCGCTCGATCGCAAGATCCATCGGGCATGGGCGCGGGTGCGCGAAAACAACTTTGCCCTGGAAGGTCTGATCGGCCGCAATCTGGAAAGCCGTACCATCGGCGTGATCGGAACCGGGCGGATCGGCGCGCTGGTTGCGCGCGCGTTCAAGCTCGGCTTCGGTTGCGAGGTGCTGGCCAGCGATCCCTATCCTGATGCTGAACTTGTCGCCGCCGGCATTCGCTATGTCGAGCCCGAGGTTGTCCTTGGTAACAGCGACATCGTTTCCTTGCACTGCCCGCTGACCCCCGGCACACGCCATATCGTCAATGCGAAGGCGATTGCGGCGGCGCGAGACGGGCTGCTGATCGTCAACACCAGCCGTGGGGCGTTGATCGATACGCGCGCCGTGATCGATGGATTGAAGAGCGGCAAGATCGGCGGCGTAGCGCTTGACGTCTACGAGCAGGAAGCTGATCTGTTCTTCGAGGATCTGTCGAGCGAGATCATCCAGGACGATGATTTCCAGCGTTTGCTGACCTTCCCGAATGTGCTGGTTACCGGCCATCAGGCCTTTTTGACCGAAGACGCGCTGCGTGCCATCGCAGACACCACCCTTGGCAGCCTGAGCGATTTCGAGAGCGGTCGACCGCTTTTGAACCGCGTCGAGGCCGAGCAGGTTCGTCCTCCACGCATCGAAACGGCTTCGACCAAAGAAGCGTGATGCTGTCGATAGGCGGCTCTTGCCGCCTGCGACAAAACATGATTTACACCGCGTCAACCACAGGGGTGCTCCGTATTGTCGGGGCTGAGACCGCAGCGTCATGCCGCGAAACCCTCAAGCTGATCTGGATAATTCCAGCGGAGCGAGGCGGATCATGTTTTCTGGCGCACAAATTTCCTTGTACCCGATGGCGGACGATTTCGTTCGCATCATCCTGGGCAGCCTTTCGGCGCTCGATCCCTATCGCGATCGCTTCCGGATCGAAACCGACGACATCTCGACCTTGCTGGTTGGACCGCCGGAAGAGCTATTTCCGGCCATGCGCGATCTGCATGTCGCGGCATCGCGCAACGGCGTTCATTGCGTGCTCCATGCCACCGTGTCGCGCGGATGCCCAGGCGAGCCGGATGATCCGATCTGCACACCCATTCAGGGTCGCGCGTCCGACACGCCACTTGTTGAACGTATCGCGGATGCGCTGAAGGCGGCACAAGGAGCCGAACTGATCGGCCAGACCGTTGCGGCGCAGCTGTCGCTTTATCCGCTCGGCGCCGGCCACCACATGGACGAGATCTATGGCTGCATCGATTTCCTGAAGCAGTCGGGCGTGTTCGGCAAATCCAAGAATTTCTGCACGACCCTGCGCGGCGATGCAGGGCCGGTTTTCGCTACGCTCAGCGAAGCTTTCCTGCGCTTTGGCTCGCCGGAAGGCCATCTGGCGCTTGATCTGACGGTTTCGGCAAACAGCCCGACTTCCGCCTGATCGCTTTTTCAGCAGCCTCATCATGTCTGAAAAAGCATCCTTCGTGGCCCGCACGGGGCCGGCTGCGCTTGCAATAGCCGCGCTGCTGCTGGCTTGGCAGCTTTATGCCGACCTGTCCGGCATCAGCGCGACGACCTTGCCGTCGCCGACCCGTGTGGCGCAGCAGGCCTGGATCCAGAAGCGGGCGCTGTTCGACAATGCCTTGCCGACGATCAGGGCGACCGTGCTTGGGTTTGCTTGTTCGCTGACGACGGCCTTTATCTTGTCGATCCTGATGGATTTCTCGCAGCCGCTGCGGCGGGCTTTGTTTCCGGTCTTCATCATCAGCCAGACCCTGCCGCTGGTAGCGATTGCGCCACTTGGCGTGCTTTGGTTCGGCTTCGGGCTGGTGCCGAAGATCATGCTGGTGGCGCTGGTGACGTTCTTTCCGATGCTGGTGGCCTTGGTGCAGGGCTATGAGGCGACGGAGAAGGAGATTGCGCAGCTGCTGCAATCGATGGGGGCGAGCCGCTGGCGAACCTTTTGGCTGGCACGATTGCCTTCGGCACTGCCCTTCTTCTTTGCGGGTCTAAGAATATCAATTACTTACGCGGTGGTTGGTGCGATCTTTGCGGAGTATGCGGGCGCGGCGAAGGGATTGGGGATTTATATCCTCAACGCCAAGAACAATTTCCGGCCGGATCTGGTGCTGGCGGCGGTGGGTGTCAGTGCGACGCTGACGCTGGTTTTGTTTGGGATAACCGTGTTGGTCCAAAGACTTGCGATGCCTTGGCTCCGGTTCGAACAGGAGCCGGGGCGGTGAGCGCGGTGCGGCTTCAACTGGAGGATGTCCGCAAGAGGTTCGGTGAGACCGAGGTGCTGGACGGTGTCTCGCTGCATGTTCGGGAGGGCGAATTCGTTTCGATCCTTGGGCCTTCGGGAGCCGGCAAGTCGACGATATTTCGGCTGCTTACCGGCGCAGAACGGGCGAGTCGCGGCGCGATATCGGTGAATGGCGCGCCGCTTGAGGGCCGAAACGGCGATATGGCGTTCATGCCGCAGCGCGACGCGCTGATGCCGTGGCGACGCATCCTCGACAATGTGACTCTCGGGCTCGAAGTGCAGGGCATGACCCGAAAAGCGGCCCGCGCGAAGGTCATGCCTCTGCTCGGCGAGTTTGGGCTGGCCGGGTTCGAGAACCACTACCCCGCACAACTTTCCGGCGGCATGCGACAGCGGGCGGCGCTTCTACGTACGGTTGTGCAGGAGCGCAACATGCTGCTTCTGGACGAGCCCTTCGGCGCGCTCGATGCGCTGACGCGCACGAGCATGCAGCGCTGGCTGGAGGCGATGTGGAAGCGGCATCGCTGGACGGCTTTGCTCATCACGCATGATGTTCGGGAAGCCGTGTTTTTGTCGGACCGCATCTATGTCCTGTCAGCACGACCGGCGCGGGTGTTGCACGAATTCCATGTTCCGCTGCCGCGGCCACGCGATGGGTCTGCGCGCCGACTTCAGGAAGCCAGCGCCATCGAGGCGGCTGTGCTGGATACGCTTTTGATCCGCGAACAGGCTGGAGGGCCTCATCCATGACCATCATCAACCGCCGCAGCACGCTTCTGCTTGGTCTGGCCGCAGGTGGTGCCTGGGCTTTGCCGGCGAGGGCGCAGACCAAGACGAAGGTGACGGTCGCGCTGGACTGGACGCCCAACACCAACCACATCGGCCTTTATGTTGCCCGCGACAAAGGCTTCTATGCCGAAGCCGGGCTTGACGTGGAGATCTTGCCTTACGGAGACACCAGCGCAGGCGCGCTGATCAGCAACGGCGTTGCCGATTTTGGCGTCTCGGGCGCGATCGGCTTCTTCACGCAACGCGCTGCTGGTGCGGACCTGAAGGCCGTCTATGCCGTCGTTCAGACCGAAACGGGGCGGCTGGTCTTCAATTATGATCGGCAGGACATTCAGCGCCCGCGCGATCTCGAGGGCAAGACCTATGGCGGCTTCGGCAGCAACTGGGAGAACGCGCTGATCAGCACGATCATCCGCAATGATGGCGGCAAGGGCACGTTCGAGACGGTGACGCTCGGCACCTCGGCCTATGAGGCGCTTGCCAATGGAGCGGTCGATTTCACGCTCGAAGTCTATACGTGGGAGGGCGTGAAGGCAGAGCTGGAAGGGCGCAAGCAGCGGGCGTTCCGCTATGCCGATTTCGGCGTGCCTGACCAGCACACGACATTTCTTGCATCAAGCGCCAGGACGCTCGAAGCCAAGCCCGAAGCTGCGAAGGCGTTCGTTCAGGCCACGCAGCGCGGCTATGCTTTTGCGGTCGAGAACAGCGAGGAAGCGGCCTTCATCCTGGTTGAAGCAAACAAGGACATGCTGACCGATCCGGCGTTGATAAAGGCCTCGCTGAAAGCTCTGGTGGACGGACACTATCTGGCGCGACCGGATGGAACGGTCGGCGCGATCGATGCGGCCAAGACAGAAGCGATGGGCGCATTCCTGTTTTCGGCCGGCATTTTGCGCGACGGCAATGGTGAGCCGTTGAAGGTGCAGCCAGACTTCGCGGACTATTACACCAACGCGTTCCTCGCCGATGCCTGAGTTGGATCGGGCCAAGCGGATGCGGCTGAATGCGGTGCTCTACGGGCTGGGCGCGCATGAGGCGGCGTGGCGGATGCCGGAAAGCGATCCGCTGGCAGTCACCAAGCTGCCCTTCTGGATCGATGTTGCGCAACGCGCCGAAGCGGCTGGCTTCGATGCGCTGTTCCTGGGCGATGTGCTGGCCCTTCAGGCCGGAGCGGACAAGCATATGTCGGATGCTATGGACCCGATCGTGATCATGTCGGCGCTGGCCGCCGTCACCAGCCGCATCGGGCTGATCGCGACGGCCTCGACGAGCTTCGACCATCCCTTCCACCTTGCCCGCCGCTTCGCCTGTCTCGACCATATCAGCGGCGGGAGGGCAGGGTGGAACATCGTGACCTCCTCAAACGTGCTGGAAGCCCGCAACTTCGGGCTTGATGCGATGCCTAATCACGCCGAACGCTATGCCCGCGCCGCCGATGTCGTGGACGCCTGTTTGAAGCTTTGGGACAGCTGGGATGCCGATGCCAAACTTGGCGATCAGCAACGCGGCCAGTATCTCGATCCCGCTAAGATCCGGCGTGTCGATCATCAAGGGCCATACGTGCGCACGGCCGGGCCGCTCAACGTGCCGCGCCCGCCTCAGGGTCGTCCGTTGCTGGCACAGGCTGGATCGTCGGAAGCCGGTCGCGCTTTTGCGGCTGCACGGGCGGATATCGTCTTCACCGTCCAGTCCGATCTGACGGAGGCACAGGCGTTCTACCGGGACATGAAGGCGCGTGCGGTTCAAGCGGGACGTGATCCCCAAAGCCTTTGCATGCTGCCGGGCATCGTGCCGATTGCGGCTGCTACGACAGATGAGGCCGAGGCGCGGCTCGCTGAGTTGAACAGCTTTGCCGTGCTGGATCACCTGGTCGCCAAGGGCTCCGAGTTTCTCGGGCTCGATCTCAACAAGCTGGATCTGGACGCGCCCTTGCCGAGGGGGATGATCGATGCGGGTGCCAATCAATCCAGCCAAAGCCGGGTTGCGGTTCTGGTCGGGATCGCCGAGCGCGAGAAGCTGACGGTGCGCCAGTTGCTGGCAAGACTGGCGAGCGGGCGTGGGCACCTGCTTGCGGTTGGAACCGGCGAGGCAATCGCCGATGTCATGGAAGAATGGTTCAAAGCCGGCGCAGCGGATGGGTTCAACGTGATGTGCCCGGTTCTGCCAGGAGACCTTCAACGCTTTGCCGAACACGTCATGCCGGTGTTGCGCGAACGCGGCCTCACACCTTCCTCACTTGACTTCCCCGTGCGCCTCACTCACCCTGACCCCATGACCACGGCCGACTATCTCTCGCAGCTTCATCGGGTGTGTCCTATCGCGGGACACTGACCCCCGGCCCCGGTCGCGTCGCGCCCCGGCCGAGGGGCATCGTCGAGCCACTGCAAGCTGCGGTGTGCCGCGAGACTTCTGCGACAACCTTTTCCACTGACGACCCCATGCCCGGCATGCACCTCAAGCTGCTGGGCCGAACCAAGGATTCGACCATGTCCACCAGCCGCCCGGGCAAGAAGCCCGCTATCCAGATCACACAGACCGACTTCGACAAGCTGTCGCTGCTCGCCGAAAGTGCCACCTATGTCAGCGAGGCGGTGCTGGACGAGCTGACAGCCGAGCTCGACCGAGCGCGCATCGTTCCCGACAACAAGCTGCGCGACACCGTCGTGCGCATGGGATCCCGCCTGCGTTATTCCACCAACGGTGAAGGTCGCGACGTCACGCTGGTTTTCCCCGGTGAGGCCGACATCGCCGAAGGCCGCATCTCGATCCTGACGCCGATCGGCACGGCGCTGATCGGCCTGTCCGAAGGTCAGTCGATCGAGTGGGTGGCCCGCGATGGCCGCAGCCATCGCCTGACCGTCGAGAGCGTGGGTGCTGCGGCAGAGACGCAAAAGGCCGAGCCGCAGGCGTCCTGAGCAAAGCCACCATGTCCAGCCGATTGGCTCTGACCGGAGGGTGTCTCCTCGCAGGATCGTAGCCCCTGTGCCGCGCGCGGCCAGGGGGTTCTCCAAGCATGTCATGCAACCGCTTCCAGCAGGGAGCCCGGAGATCGACAATGTCGAACGATGCCTGTGTTCTTATAACGAGAGATTTCGCCCTTCTCGAACAGATGCTGAACCGCTGCCTTGGCCGCGAAGACCCAATGCGTGCGCTGCTTACGCGCAAGCTGGACGGCGCAATGGTCGTAGGCGAGGACGCCGTGGCGGACGATGTTGCCACGCTGAACAGCCGCGTCAGCTTCCGTGCCAATGATGGCCTGCCGCAATCGCGTGTGCTTACCCGCGATTACCAAGGCGGATCGGTCGGGCTCACGCTTGCCGTTACGACGCCGCGCGGGCTGGCCCTGCTCGGCTTGACGGTGGGGCAAAGCTTCATTCTGACCGGCAACGACCGGTTGATGCTGGACGCAGTTCTTTACCAGCCGGAAGGTGCCGCACGGAACCGGGCACTGTTTGCAAGCGCACCTGTTCTTCGCCAGCGGCCCAAGCTGCGGCTAATCCAAGGTTCGGGCGGCATTGCTGCACCCGTGCAGCATTCCGGACATCCCGACGATCCGGGTCCGTCAGCCGCCGCCTGACGAAGGCTGCCGATCCGAACGTTCAGAAGGAATTTGACAGCAACGCTGCCATTTCCCTGGGTCACGTACAAATCAGTCGACGCATGCGAACAAGGCGCTACCTTTCTTGTTAGGTGCTCAGGTCCTGAGCCTTCCCAGCAACCTTTAACCGGAGTTCACCGGTGAACGGCAGCAAACTTCTTCGCGTTCTTGGCGCACTCGTCGTGCTTGTTCTGCTGGGTATCGGCGGTTTCGTCGCCTATGCCTGGGAACGAGAGATACCGGCGGCCGAGCCACCCGCAGTGTCGAGCTTTGATCCTGAACTTGTTCAGCGCGGCGCCACGCTTGCGGCGGTCGGCAACTGCAATGTCTGCCACACCAAGGAAGGCGGCGAGGTCTTTGCAGGAGGCTTGGCGCTGCCGACGCCGTTCGGCACGATCTACTCCACCAACATCACGCCCGATCCTGAGACCGGCATTGGCCGCTGGACGGAAGAAGCGTTCCAGCGGTCCATGCGCAGCGGTGTCGATCGCGAGGGACGGCATCTTTATCCGGCTTTCCCGTTCGACCACTTCACCAAGGTGACCGACGAGGACAACCGTGCGCTTTACGCTTACCTGATGACGCGCAAGCCGGTGCAGGCGGAAGCGCAAGCCAACGATCTTCCGTTTCCTCTCAATATTCGCCTCGCAGTAGCCGGCTGGAAGCTCCTGTTCTTCCGCGAAGGTGTTTATCAGCCCGACACGGCGCAGAGCGACGAGTGGAACCGCGGCCATTATCTGGCTGATGGTCTTGGCCATTGCGGTGCGTGTCATACACCGCGCAACAGCTTGGGCGCGGAAAAGAAGGACGAGCTGTTTGCCGGTGGCGAGGCGGAAGGCTGGACGGCCTATGCGCTGAACCAGAACTCGCCGTCGCCTTTGCCTTGGGACGTCGACGCGCTGACGCATTACCTCGCCAATGGTTGGGAAGAGCATCATGGTGTGGCACGCGGGCCGATGGCGCCGGTGACGGCCAACATGATGGCGGTGCCGGAAAGCGATGCGCGGGCGATCGCCACCTATGTGACCTCCGTGATGGGCGAGGCGTCGGCGGAACGCAAGGCGCG
>NZ_DAMBUH010000033.1:11138-36552 GCF_032053605.1 Tianweitania sp. | reverse complement strand
GACGGGGATGCCGTGCGCGCGTCCGGCAAGCACGCAGGCCCCGATGATCGCCGGGGTGACAACGCCCTTGGCATAGTCGGACAGGATGATTGCGTCGCAGGTTGCTGCGGCTGCCTCGATCCGCTGGACCAACTCCTCCTCCACAGCACGCGCAATGGCGGGCGCGCCTTCGCGGTCGGCGCGCAGAAGGTGGTTGTCGCCGGCAATGAAGCGAGTCTTCTCGATGGTCGGCCAGCCCGGGTAAGTGACGAGATGGTTTTCGAGATTGGCGTCCCGGTCGAACAGGATATCGATGCGCCGGGCGGCATCGTCGGCGCCGACCACCCCGACCAGGCAGCCGATCCCGCCCAGGCTCGACACATTCGTCGCGACATTGCCTGCGCCGCCGACGGCCCAGTAATCGGACTGGATGCGCAACACGAGCGCCGGTGCTTCCGGTGACACACGCTCCACCGATCCTCGAACGAAATGGTCGAGCATGATGTCGCCGACGACTAGAATGCGTTTGCCGTGAAAATCATCGACGATCATGCTGCATCCCCCTACGCAGTGCCGAACAATGCATGGGCCGTCCGATCGAGCTCGGCATAGGCCAGAAACAGGTGGTAGAGCGTGCTAGCGGGAACTGCTGACACACACGCTTTCCCTTCGGCGGTGATATGGTCGATCCACCCGCCCTGCGGGGCTGGGGCGATGTAATGCGTCCACAGGGCATCCAGGGCCTGGAAGATGTCTGGATGCGGCCACTGGCCTGTTGTTTCACCGCGGGTGATGAGCGCCTTGATGCGCTCGGTTTGCGGCCAGGATCGATGGCCGGATGCAAGGATGCGGCCGTCGCGAGCCACCTCGTCATGGATCAGGGCTGAGCCGGGTGCGAGACCGTATGTTTCGGCGAATGCAAGCAGGCAGGCCGGTATGCTTGGCTCGACGGCATATCCCAGCTGCCGTGCCCGATGCAGGAGCCAGACCCATTCATAGTGATGGCCGGGCTCAAGACGGTCGCCTGTTTCATCCGCCGGCGCATGCCAGTTTTGGTCGAAGTGTTCGCCGAGCGTGCCTGTTTCGGCATCGAAGAGGTGGGTCTCGAACAGCCTCAACAGCATCCGGATCACCCGGTCGGATTGCTCGGTCGGCATGACTTCATGCAGCGCGAGGACGGATTCCAGCATATGCATGTGCGGGTTTTGAAGTTGTCCGCCGCGGTCGGGCAACCGGCAAAGGAAGCCTTGGCCATCGGCGCGCGCGAAGCGGGTCTCGATCATCGCCAGCGTGTCACGGGCGAGCGCAAGCGCTTCATGTTCGCCGCTTGCCTTGTGCCACCAGACCAGAGCGAGGATGACGAAGGCTTGGTCGTAGAGGTCGACTTCGCTGTCCACCACGCCGCCGGCCTCGCCCATCTTGACCACCCAGCCGCCGGCATGATCGCGTCCGTGGCGTAGAAGGAAGTCGACACCGTGTCGCGCAGCCGGAAGCATGTCGGGAACGCCGAGGATGTGCGCGTGCGAGAACACGTAGATCTGGCGCGCATGAACACGCACGCGCTTGAAGCCAGGCCGTGCCGGTCGACCGTCGAGCGAAAGGCATTCCACCACACCGCCATCCGGCGACAGGCCGGTGGTGGACCAGAACGGCAAGGCGAGGTCCAGCATCCAGGTCTTGAAGCGGTGGAATGCGAGGCCGACCAAGGCATTCGCATTCGGCACGATAGAGGTGGGGAGCATCGGGGATGAAGCGAGCGTCATGCGGCTGCTCCCGGTGCAAAGACGTGCCAGAGCTTGGCGACGTCGGCCCTGGCTTCCGCGATGACAGCGCATCGTTCGGCGTCGGGGATCCCTTCTGCATAGGCCAGCATCGCGAGCTCGGCGCATCGCTTTCCATCGATCGACAAGGGATCCGCCAGCCATTGTTCGCGCCCGACCGAAGCCATGAAGGAGCGCAGCTTGCGGTCCCATTCGAGCGCGAGAACGGGCACGCCATAGGAGTAAGCGGCGATCACCGCATGCATGCGATGGGCCAGCATCACGTCGAAACCGGCAATGTGTCGGCACAACTCGCCTGGCGTCCTTTGATCGAGGAAGCTGATATCTGCGGGGCTTCCGAGCGAGGTCAGACGGGGTCGCAACCGCGCTGCAAAGGCGACGTCTTCCGGGCTGCCATTGGTGAAGACGCGGACCGTGAAACCCAGTCTGATCAGGCGGGAGGCCGCTTCCACGAACCACTCTTCGAGCGCGCGCGGTGAAGGCGCCTTGTCGGAATGGTAGCGGATGGCGATGGGACTGATGATGCCGAGGCCGGCAACCGGGCGACTGCCCGCCTTTCGTTGCGGCGCAGGCGCATCATAAACCTCGCTCGCTAGGAGGCCCGGATCGCGCACGACCTGCGCGATATGGCCTGTTGCCGGAGCCAGCAGCTTGTCCCAAACCGCCTTCGAATCCTGATCGCGCACGAAAACCGCGCGAAGCGCCGGGCTGGCAAAGGCGCGCCGCAAACGCTGCAAGCCAGCTTTGCTGAAGTAAGAGCCAGCACCACAGGCATAGATCGTCACGGGAAGGTTGCGGCGTTCCGCTTCGGCAATGGCGAGCGGCAGCTTGGTCGGGAAGTTGAGGTCGATATCCGAAATGAGATCGCCGCCGCCGATCACGACGCCGGTCGCACCTTCCAGCCCGTCGGCGTAATGCGGCCGCCATTTCATCGATGCGCTGAGGGCGAGCGGCAGCCGCACGGCTTTGCGCCGTAATGCGTCCGGCAGACTGTCCAGCACTGTCAGCGCGCCGCTTCGCCCTGTCATGACGTCGCCGAAGCGGGTTCGCGCTGCGAGGTCGATCGACTGTGTGGCGGGATCGGCGCCAAGCGCGATCAGCGCTGCTTCCAGGCATTCGGACAGGATGCCATCACCGAGATTGGGGCTGTACTTCACATTGAAACAGCGCAGCACCACGGCCGGTCCGAAAGAAGCCGACGGCACCTGCCTCCACTCAGCCTCGCGTGGGGTACTGGCTTCGATGACGCTCATGCTGTCACCGGACGATAAAGGAGGCTTCGCTCGTGGCTGGTCAGGCGCTCAACAATGAGCAGAGTGCCGGCATAAGCGAGAGCGCCGGACACGATCTGCAGCGCCAGAACGGACCAGAGCGCCCGATTCTCCTCCGTTGCGATCGCTTGCGCGGAAGTGACCGCCACCGCCATGGCCACTAAGGCTGGTAGGATAGGAAAGGCCCGGCGAAGGACGCGATCGAACGCGACACCGGCATAGCGGCTTTGCAGCCGGACTTGGAAGGAGAGTGAAACCCCGGCCGCGATACATTGTCCGACCGCCACGGCAAGGATGCCGAAGGGCGCGCAGACGAGCACCAGCACCAAAGCCAGAAGGGCGTTAAACAGCGAAACCGGAGGCATCCGCCGGACCTCGCCCATGGTTGCCAGAAGCGGCTCTGTGACGAAGCCCGGCATCAGCAGCAGCTGACGGATGGCGATAAGGGAGGCAACGGCGGCAGCCGGCGTCCAGGCTGGGCCGAGCACCACCTCGATCACATTGCCTGAGACCAGCGCCAGACCGAGGAATATCGGCGCTGAGGTCGCGAGCAGGATGGGGTGGATGTATTCGGCCTCGCGGGCGAGAAACCGCTGCTGCGCGCCCCGCTCATCGGTCTGCGTCAGGGAGCGGCTGCAGTTCTTCCAGGCAATGACCTGAACGGTTTCTGCCAGAACCTCCGAAAGGGAAACGACGAGCCGCTCTGCGGCGCGAAACAGGCCGGTGCTTGCCGGACCCAGCAGGAATCCGATGATGAAGGTCGCGCCGTAAGACCGGAAGAAGGCAATCAGCCTGGTGGCCAGGATCTGACGCGAGAATTCGATGAGTTCCGATGCGGTCGCTCTATCCAGCCGGATCAGGCGCGGCGCGCCGATGAGCGAGACAAAAGCCAGCAGACTGAAGATCTGGCACGCAAGTCGTCCGTAAACGAGCGACAGGAGGCCGAAACCGGCGTTCAAACTGGCCAGCGAACAGGCGAGGCCGAATAACTCGCCGAGGATCTGAACCATCGAGAGAGCCCGGACGCGTGCACTTCGGATCATCACGCCCGCCTGCACGGAGCTGATGCCCGCGGGCAGCAGCCATAATGCAAAGAAGGCCAGCAACCAGCCCATCTCACTTGTCGCAAAGAGTGAGGCGGCCACGGTCGCGGCGGCGAAACATATGGACGTGGAGACAAGGCCGCTGATCAGGGCGGCCGTCGTAGCGGATGCTACGGCGGTAGGACTGCGCGAAGACAGAACATATTCCCGCCAGCCGGCTTCGCCGAGTTTCGCCAGAAGGATCGCCACAGCCGATCCGAGCGCGAACATGCCGAACTGCGCGGGAGCCAGCACGCGGGCCGCCACGATGAAGATGACGAACTGGCTGACCTGCATGAAGGTCCGGGCCGATATGAAATACAGGCTATCGCCCGTGCCCAAACGCTTGAGAAGCCGCAGGAAAGCAGCGCTTGTCATGAAGATGCAATCGCGCCGATCTCCTCGGTGCGCCCCTGATGCGACATGGCACGGTTGCGAAGGTCAAGCGGCGACGCGCGCCGTGACTGGATGTATCCGTGCGTGGTTGGACTAAGGCTCGAAACCGCCCGAAAAGGGCAGATACAGTGCCACGGCAGAACACAGCGCCTTGGCGGAAGTGCCGGCATCTTCAATCGGCCATGACCGAAATAAAAGAAGGCAAATGCGCAGCGCTGTCAGGTTTTTCCTGTCAGATTGCAGCGCTTTTACTGCTCTTCCGCATCATCTTTGTTTGTCATTCTGTGTCCGGGTTGATGTTCCCAGGCGTGGATGTTCGCGAGGTGTAATTCCGCTTCAAACGGAAATGCGAGACGTGTGCGCTGCCTGGGAACCATTGTGAGATGGTCGGGCATGGTCGCGAAAACAGCGCTGTTCACACGGCAAGTCCTGGGCAGAGCGTTGGTCGCGGCTTGTCGTGAACCGGTAGTCTATGCGGCGGCGCTGCTTTGCTTTTCCGGCATCGGGTCCGCGCCCGCACTGGCCGACGGGTATCGGCTGGGACCACAGGACAAGCTGCGCATCCGCGTGCTGGAATGGATTGCCGCGAAAGGCACCTACCAGACCTGGGAAGCGCTGGACGGTGATTATACGGTTTCCGAAGCGGGCACGATTTCGATGCCGCTGCTCGGCGCCGTTCCCGCAGCCGGCAAGAGCGCGGAGGAGCTCGGCAGCGAGGTCGGCCTCCTCATGCAGAAGACGACAGGCCTCCAGACGGCTCCGGTCGCTTCGGTTGAAGTTTCGCAGTTTCGTCCCGTTTATGTGAGCGGTGCCGTCTCCAAGCCGGGTGAATATCCTTGGCGGCCGGGCATGGATGTCACGAAAGCCATTAGCCTTGCAGGCGGACGACAGCGGCCTTTCGAAACGTCGCAGCGTCCTGAGCGCGATGTCATCACGCAAATGGGCGTCATCACGTCGATCGATCTGGAAATCGTCCGCATGTTGGCCCGCCGTGCGCGCTTGTCGGCAGAGGCGGCGGACGCAGCCGACATCGCCTTTCCGCAGCCGATCACCAGCCATGCGACCGGCAGCCAGATCATGGCAGAAGAGCGTGCGATCCTCGGCTCGCGTCGTGAGAAGCTTGCGCGCCAGGTCGCGGCCATCGACGCGCTGAAAAGCTTGCTGCAGACCGAAATCGACACGTTAGGAGCCAAAACGCACGTCCTTGAGCGGCAGCTGGAATCCAGCAAGTCGGAGTTGGCCAGTGTCACAGGCCTTGTAAAGCAGGGTATTGCGCCAGCGAACCGTCAGTTCGAAATGGATCGTGTGCTGGGCAACATTCAGGCGCAGCAGCTCGATCTCGCGACAAGCCTCGTTCGCGCCCGGCAGGGAATCGCAAACGCTGAACGCGACAAGATCGCGCTTGTGGAAGACCAGCGGCTGCAGGTCGCCCGCGACATACAGGATACGCAGGCTTCCATCGACCAGCTCGGCGAACGCCGTCTGACGGCTGAGCGGCTTGTGTTCGAGGCCAGCTCGATTGCAGCGCGCGGCAGCATCGAAGCTTTCCTCAACCAGCAGTCCAATTTTAAGATGACTATTGCCCGCACCGTCGAAGGCAAGACGGTCCGTCTGACGGCATCGGCCGACACGCCGGTCATGGCTGACGACGTCGTGGAAATCGTGGAAATGCCGCCCGTTGAGGCAAGCGTCGGCGCCATCACGACACAGCCCTTTGAGGTGCCCGCTGCACCGGCACTGGATGACCAAACAGCTGTGGCGGGAGCGCAGGAATGATCCCCGTCACGCTTCAGCCAACGCTCGGAATGCCAGCCCAGCCGTTGACTGAGGCGGAGCACGTTTCGCTACGCGACGTTGTCGACTTCATTCGCAAGGAGTGGCTGATCATCGGCCTGTGCGTGTTGACGTTTACCGTGCTCGGCGTGACCTATGCGGCAACCGCTCTGCCGACCTACACGGCCGAAGCGAGGCTCATCATCGACACCTCCCAGTCGCGTCTCGTTTTGCAGGAAGCAGATTCCGTGTCGCTGGCCATGGAGTCCGCGCGCGTCGACAGCGAGGTCGAGCTGGTCAAGTCGCGCTCCATCGCGCTTGCCGTGATCGAAAAACTCGGGTTGGTGGACGAGGCCGAATACAACGCCGAACCCGGTCTTTTGACGAGGATCCGTCGGTCAATCAAGGCGGCCTTCGAGGACATGCCTTCGATCGAGGGCAACGAGGTGGATGCGCGGCTGCGTGGCGCTATGGGCGCTTATGCCGCCCGTCTTGGCGTCCGCCGTCTTGGTCAGTCTTATGTGCTCGAAATCTCGTATTCCTCGTCCTCGGCAGCGCGGGCCGCGCAGATCACCAACGCGATCGTCGATGCCTATATCGCCGCAAAGGTCGAATCCAAGGCGGAAGCCGCGCGACGCGGCGCCAAATGGCTGGAAGGCCGGCTCGACGAGTTGGGCACGCAGGCCAACCAGGCCGCCGCAGCTGTCGAGCAGTTCAGAACCTCGCAGCGTTTGTTCACGTCTCGGACGGATGGTCCGCTGGCCGACCGCGAACTGCGCGACACGAGCACGCAGTTGCAGGCTGCGCGCGGGGAGTCTTCACGGCTGAAAGCGCGGCTCGATGCCGTGGATGCAATCCTGCGATCGGGCGCAATCAGCGAGACCATGGATGCGGATATCGGCGAAACGCCGGTGCTGACCACGCTGCGCCAACGCCTTCTCGATGCGCGCATCCGGCAAGCCGACTTGTCGGCGCGTTACGGAGCAGAGGGCGCGGCACCAAGTGCCGTTGCTGCCGAGATCGAGCAGATCCGCGAGGAGATGCGCAGCGAGCTGACGCGTTTGCGCACCACCTACAAGCTCGAACTCGACACCGCCGAGCGCAACCGCTTGAGCACCGACGACACGCTCGAGCAGATGCTCGATCAGGCGGGCGAAGCCAGTGTTCAATATGTACGGCTGGCTGAGTTGGAAAGCCGCGCGTCTACCTTCCGGCGCATGTACGAGCTCATGCTGCAGCATTTCACGCAGACCGTGCAGCGGGAGTCCTTTCCCGTCTCGGATGCCCGCATCGTCACGCCCGCAGTGCAACCGTTCACGCCGAGCCAGCCAAAAACCACGCTGATCGTCAGCCTGGGTGTCGTGCTCGGGGGCGTTTTGGGTGTCGGTGCTGCGCTTATGCGGCGTGCGCTCGCACCGGGGGTCAGGTCGCGCCGGCAAATCGAAAGCCGCGCGGGCGTGCCTTGCATTGCCGTGCTTCCCCGACCCGGCCGACTGGCCGCGTTGCGCGCATGGATGCGTGGGAAGGAGGTCGAAGAGGATGCCTTCCGCACTGTGTTAGCGGCACCGCAATGCGAATTTTCTCGTGCGCTCGCAGAAGCAAAGACCTCGCTCGACATTGCGCTCAACGAAAAGCGGCCGATGGTTCTTGGCATCACATCCGTGAACCACGACGCCGGCCGCGCACAGATCTCGAGCAACCTGGCTCTGCTTTATGCCGCGGGCGGTGCGTCAACGCTGTTTGTCGACGCGGACCGGCTGCATTCTGGTTTGACGCAAGAGATGGAGAGCGTCGAGGACGGAACAGCCGAGGAAAGATCGGTTATCGGTCGGTCCGTTCTGGAAATCGGGAACGGCATCCGGTTCGTCAGCCTTGCCGACCTGACCGGTAAGGATGCGCACCGCGCGCCGACATATCTGAAGCTGGCGCTGCGCGAAGCCGCTGGCATTTACGATGTCATCATCGTCGATCTGCCACCGCTCAAGGAAGCGCCCGATGCCAGGGCCATATCTGCTGGGCTGGATGGCATTCTGATCAGCTGCCGTTATCTCCGCACGCCGGTCGCCGACATTGCCGGCGCGCTTGCGTCACTTGCCGGCTCACCGACGCGCTTCCGCGCCGTGATGATCGATGGCGCCTTGGAGGGTTCGTCCGTTGGATAGGTACCACAACGCCTGGATGAGGAAGCCGGAGCAGCCGTTCCTTGTGCTCGGCATCGCAACAGCAGGTCGCCGCGACCTGCTGTCCGAAGTCTTTGCCCGGCTCGATCATCAGTCGACCTACCCGGATCTCGCGGTGGTTTGCGGCGCGACTGTGGAGGATGTCGACAAGTATGCGCTGGCGCGAGCGCCCTTTCCTGTTGTGGTTCTACATGGACTGAAGGGCTTGGCGCTGCAGCGCAATGCGATCCTCGATCTTCTGGAAGCGCATTGGCCTGAGGCAAGCCTCCTTCTTTTTCTCGATGACGACTTCGTGCCGGCTACGACTTTCGTGGAGCAGGCGATCTCGCTCGCCAATGAGCATCCCGAGGTCGTTCTCGCCACGGGAACCGTGCTGAAGGACGGCATCAAGAATTCCGGCGTTCCTCTGGCGGAAGCCCTCCATGTGCTCGATGACGATCAACGGTCGGGCGGAGCAGCTCGGATCGGCGCCCTGCAAGACGTCTACAACGTTTACGGTTGCAACATGCTGTTGCGTTTGCGCCCGATCCTGGAGCAGGGCGCTCGGTTCGACGCCAATCTTCCCCTGTATAGCTGGCTAGAAGACGTCGAGTTCAGCCGGGCCGTTGCACGTTGTGGGCGGATCGTGCGCAGCTCAGCGCTTCGCGGCGTGCATCTCGGCACCAAAAGCGGACGAACACCAGGCATCAAGTTCGGCTATTCGCAGGTCGCCAACCCCATCTATCTCTGGCGCAAGAACCGTATGACGGCCCGCCGTACGGTGACGCGCGTTGCGCGAAATCTGATTGCAAACCTCGTCCGCAGTTTCCGACCCGAACCCTGGGTGGATCGTCGCGGGCGGCTGAAGGGCAATCTGATCGGGCTGAGCGAACTTCTCGCCGGGCGCCTGTCTCCCATGCGCATTCTGGATCTGGATTAGGGACCATGCTGACCGGCGTCGTGATCATCAACGATCTGTCCCGCGCCGCAGGCGGTGCGACCAGCCTTGCTCTGCTCTCGGCTCGACTGCTGCGCGAGCGCGACGTACCGGTCACCTTTGTTACTGGCGATGCTGGCGAAGGACGCACCGAGCTTGAGGCACTTGGCGTCAGGGTGGTGAGCCTGGGATCGGCGCCGCTGCTTGAACGGGGCCGTGCCCGGTCGCTTTTGAACGGCCTTTATAACCTTTCGGCATTTCGCATGATGCGCGCCTGGATTGCCGAGAACGACCGGCCCGGCCTCGTTTATCATCTGCATACGTGGTCCCGGATCCTGTCGCCGGCGATCTTCCATGCATTGAAGCCGGTGGCCGAGCGCATGCTGATCCATGCGCATGACTATTTCCTCACCTGTCCCAACGGGCTGCAGTACAACTTCCGGCACGCCAATACCTGCCAACGAACCGCCTTGTCGCCGGCATGCCTGCTGACGCATTGCGACAAGCGGTCCTATGGCCAGAAACTGTGGCGCTCATCGCGCCAGAGCGTGAGGCAGGCGCTGTTTGATGTGGCGGCGGGGGCGAGCCAGGTCATCACCATCCATCCCAACATGCGCGCGACGTTCCTGCCTGCCGAGCCGTTCACGCACAAACTCTTGTCGCCGCAAAGAAACGCGAAGTTCTACATGATTTCGCGCCTCAACCCCGAGAAAGGGTTCGAGGACGCGGCAGCGGCAGCACGCCTGGCGAAGGTCCAGCTGTCGATCATTGGCGACGGGCCGGGCCGTGATCTGCTGCGCACGCACTATCCCGAGGTCGAAGTCCTTGGATGGCGTGCCAAGAGCGAGATCGGAGCGCTGCTTGTTGATGCGCGAGCGGTTGTCGTTCCGTCGCGCGGACCGGAGCCTTTCGGGATGGCTGCCGTGGAAGCAGCTGGAAGCGGCTTGCCGATCATTATCAATGATCAGGCCAACATTGCGGAAGAAGCAGTGCAGGGTGGCTTCGGCCTCACCTTTACCACCGGTTCCGTCGCAGCGCTCGCCGCTGCCATGCGCAGGCTCGCGGATGACGACGCTTTGATTGAACGCATGTCAGCGCAAGCACGATCACGGGCGAAGGAACTGACGCAGAGCGAGAGCGCCTGGTGCGACCAGCTGATGGCTCGTTATCGCGTCTGTCTGGTCGGGGCAGGCGGAACGACCCTTCCGCCGATGATGCAGGAAGGACTTGCATCATGAGCCTCACCGCCATTGGCGCCTTCACGCTTGTTCTCGGGTTCGCAAGCCTCTTCATGCCGGTTGGTCTCGCAATCGGCTCGATCGCGGTACTTTCGATCCTCAGAACAGCTGCGGCCCTGAACCTGACATCGGTTGGCGGATTGTCTGTAATCTGCGCCAACCTATTCCTGCTGTTCTACATGGCGCGAGCGGTGCGCCGCGTCGGCCCTGCACCTGTTCTGCAATCACTGCTGCCACCAAGTCCCGGTTTCTGGCTGTTGTTGCTGGCGATCTATGCCGTTGTTTCGGCGCTGTTCTTCCCCCGGATGATGGCTGGCATCACGGAAACCATCTCCATCGTCCGCGATCCAGACGGGAAGGCCGCGCTTCAGTTGCGGCCGCTTGAAAACAACTCGATGTATGTGAGCCAGCTGATCTATTTTCTCGGCGGCGTGGCGACCTTCATGGCAACCTTCGCCCTGACAAGGCTGCCGGATGGCATGCGTCAGCTCAGGCGGGCGATCTACCTCGTTCTCGGCCTGCATGTCCTGCTCGGCATTGTCGACGTTCTGACCTATCAGACAGGAACAGCCTTTCTTCTCGGCTTCATTCGCACTGCGAATTATGCGCTGTTGACGGACGCCGAGAAGGGCGGCCTGAAGCGCATCACCGGCTCGTTTTCCGAGGCCTCGGCCTTCGCTTGTTTCAGCCTTGTTTTGTTCGCCATATCGGTCAGTCTCTGGCTGGACCGTCAGCGGCCCCGCGTGACCGGTTGTTTTGCCGTAGCGATGCTGGTTCTCCTCCTCGCGTCGACATCCGGCACGGCCTATGTCGGACTGGCCGTCTTCTTGTTGGCCCTCGTGCTGTACGAGTTCGGCGGTCCTTTCGTTGGAAGGCCGATCCGGCGACCGATCGCGCTGTTTTCCATAGCCGTGCTCGGGCTGGCCTTTCTGATGCTTCTCCTGCTGTTGGCGCCCTCCATCGCGGACCGCGTTCAGGAGTTCTTCGAGGAGACGGTTGTCGGCAAGATCTCCGACGCATCGGGCCGCGAGCGCATGATGTGGAACGAGGTCGCCTTCCAAAATTTCTTGGATTCCTATGGTCTTGGGGTAGGGATCGGCGGCGCGCGGGCCTCCAGCTTTCTTCTGGTTCTCCTGTCGAATGTCGGACTGCCCGGCTTCATCCTCTTCGCCGGTTTCGTAGCCTCGCTTTTGTGGATGCGGCTCGACCGAACGCTTTCCGCAGAGGATAGGCGCTTCGTTACAGCGCTGCGTTGCGGACTGGTTGGTGCCCTGATCGCGGAAAGCATCGTTGGTGCAGTCTTCGACATCGGGCTGTTCGTCTATGTCATGGCTGGTGGGATCGCGGCCGCATCTTTCGCGCCGCATCGCGCAGCCATCAGGCAGCCATTCGACGCCCCTCTCACCATCCGTCCCGCTTTTGTCGGCGCGTCAAGGTCGGAGGCGCTCGCATGAGTGACAAACCCTCAGCCGTTCCCTCGGCACAAACGGCAGATACCTGGACATTGCCCCGCCGCAAGCTGCTTTGCGGTGGCGCCGGCAGCCTCGGTCTCGCAGCATTGATGACGGTCTCGGCGGCGAAGGCTGCAAGCGCCGAAGAAGGTAAGGAGCCTTCGCTTTCCATTGTTCCCGTTCGCACGGTGCGGCAGCTGGCGCATATTCAGACTGCCGCCCTTCTGGCTTACGCCGAAGGGCTCGAAAGGCCGGAAGACAGTGGCGGGGGACTGTTCGTGTGGCGCCCACAAACAGAAGATGCCGTACCCGACGACGGCCATGTGCATGTAGCCGACGCAACCGGTCGCGGTGGATACTGGGTTCGTGCTGACTACGATGGCGCAACCGTGCGCCCAGGCTGGTTTGGTCCACTGGAAGCAGGCGCCGACCATGCGCGCACGATCCAGCGCGCCATCACCTTCGTATCGGATGTTCGCAGCGGGCAGGTCGATCTCGGCAGCCGAACCTACAGCTGCCGATCGCGCATCGAATTGGACCCGACACTGTGTGCGTTGACGGCGTTCGGCGCGGTGCTGGACTTCTCCCAGCGCAAGGACGTTCAAACACGCGACATCGTTGCGCTGCCAGCTCTCGTTTCCGCCGCCGCCGGATCCTGGATGAAGAGGGATGAGCGCCTTCATCATGTCGGCGCTGAGACCGAAGAGCTGACCCTGCCGCTGCAGGTCCAACCGGGCAAACGCTGTCGCATGGAAGTCGACGTGGCCTCGCTGCTCGGCGACCCCAACAATCCCTTCCTGCGCATTCAGATCTCGCCCGAAGGGCAGGAGGCCCCTTTGTTCAAGTGGGTTCTCTCGACTGCAGGCATCTATGCTTTCGAGTTCGATGCTCCGGATGCGCCTTGCAGGCTGACGCTGTCCTGCAACAGCGACGCAGCGGTCGAAGATTTTCGAGTGACCCAATCAGATCCCCGAGAATGCCTGCTGATCCGCTGTCGCGAAGACGGCGCACAATACGGCCATCGCTGGATCACTGGTCTGAGACTGCGCGGTCCAGGAACGGCCGGCGTGGAAAACGGACTCGAAGGCATCCGGTTCCAGACGGCGATCGACAGTCGCGCAAGCAGGCTCGCAATGCGCGACGTCATGGTGGAAGGCTTCGGCACCGCGCTCGTTTTGGCGGACCGCTGTTATCTCGCGCAGTTCGACAGCTGCCGCTTCGTCGGCGAGATCGGCGTGCATGTGCTCGGCGGCACGGAAGATGCCGGCGAGAATATCAGCTTCTTCGGTTGCGCGATTGGCGCCGGCCGCATCGGCATCTGGAACGGCGGCGCGGAGCTGAACCTGTTCGGAACATCCGTCAATTTCTGCGATCAGTTCTATGTAGGCGCTGGCAAGCTGCATGCCTCCGGCTGCCATTTCGAAACCGGCCGCCTGCTGCGAAAAGACCAGGTCCTGTTCGACGTCGGCGGCGGGCTGGTCAATATCGACGGCGGCACGATGATGGTGAGCGGCCGCGACTTCGAAGACGGCAATCAGGCCGATCACATCGTTCTATGCCGCTCACGTCTGGCGACGTTTCGTTTAACGCGTGCCAGCTGCTACAACTTGAGAACCGCTACCGGCATATTCGGCAGCGGCGATGGAAAGGTCATCCTGCAGGACATCGCAGGGGATGCGCGCAAGTTCATCGCGCCCATCGTGACTCGCGATCCTGCCAGCAATCTGTTTGGACCGGCAGCGGCGTTCGAGAATCTCGCAAACCTGCCGATCCGGCTGGTCGGCCGCGATGCAGTCAAGCTTCGCGACTGCCTGTCCCGCCACAGCGAAGCCGGGGTTGTCGCGCTTACGCCAGGAACAGGGAACGAAGGCGATGCCGCTTGTTGGCTGATCGCGCGCGCCCTCCCGGGAATGCGGTTGTCATGGTCGCTCGATCTTAGGCTAGAACGGACCGTCACGACCATCGGTGAACGGCCGCCGACCGACGACCTGCTGCTCGACATCCTGTTTTGCGACCCATCGCAGACCAGCGGAAACGGCGAGCCGCTTTCCTATGTGGTGGCGAAAAAGCCGCTGCCGATTGCGGCGAGCGATCTCGTGGAATGGCGAACCTTTATGGGTTCGACCCTGGAGACGCGTGAGGACGAATGGCGCGACGGAACAGTTCCCGCCTTCGCCACGCATATCGCTATCCGAATCAACCTGAAAAACCTTCAACCCGGCGACCAGCTTCTGCTGCGTTCGCCATTCGCAGCCGCCGTGTGACAGTTCTGGATCAGAACCATGAGCCTCGCAGAAAAAGACGACAGATTGATCGACCTGACTGCAAACATGCGGCCGGCCAGTGGGCCGGCCATTGTCGTGGATCTGCCAGGCCGTGAGCTCGACGTTGGCGTGAGGGTGTTGGTCGACGCAGGCGATGCGGGTTGGCTGCACACCGTGCTTACATCAGAAGCCTCAAAACGCGTGCTCGATGTTGTGGGCGCAAGCGTGTTGCTGCTGTTCTTCCTACCGGTGTTCCTCCTGATCGGCATCGCTCTGGCCGTTACGGAAGGCACACCTGTGCTGTTTTCGCAGATGCGTGTTGGGCGCGGCGGCAAGATGTTCCGCTGCTACAAGTTTCGCACCATGGCGAGGAATGCCGAGCACCTCTTGCGCTGCCATCTGGAAGCAAGCGAAGCGGCTCGGTCGGAGTGGGCCGCCTTCCACAAGCTGCATCGTGACCCCCGGGTCACCCGGCTGGGTGCGATGCTCAGGAAGTCCAGTCTCGATGAACTGCCGCAGCTCTGGAACGTCTTGCGTGGCGAGATGAGCCTGGTGGGTCCCCGGCCGATCGTCACCGACGAGATCTCCCGCTACGATGGTGACTTCACCTTCTATGCCCAGGTGCGGCCTGGCCTGACAGGTCTTTGGCAGATCAGCGGACGCAGCGATACGACCTATGAGGAGCGCGTGCGGCTGGATGTGAAGTATGTTCGCGAACACAACCTCGTGCTCGACATCTTTATCCTGTTGAAAACTGCAGGCGTTGCGTGGACCGGCCGCGGTTCATGCTGAGGCTGGTACAGCCAACGGTCTAAAAAGAACGGACTAGAAGTACGCGTATATGGCGATCGCAACGCCACCCCAGAACAGAACCGCGACAATGATCGCCACCCTGCGATAGGACGCGCCGCTCGCCGTCCACCGGGTTCGTGATCCAGGCCCGGATGTTTGTTGCATCAGCAAACGTCCCAAAGGTCTCGCCCTTGTTGCCCTGTTTCGCACCTGATGTTGCCAAATCTAGGTTAACGCCCATCTAACGCCGCCTTGCACTTCGAACAGGTGGCTCCACGCGACGTAACGCAATCAAGGCTAGTTCGTCCCGGCCGCCATGGACCGTTTTGGCCGTGCGTTGCGACGAATTCGCACCAATGGTTTAGGCCTGAGGAGCTATGGCGCATTAGTGTCATTAATAATAGGTTTACTTCGGGGACAAAGGAGATTTGGCGATGCGGGGATTAATACAATGTTTATCGAAGATCAGGAGAAGGTTAGCGTAAGTGATAATGGCGCGTGGGCTGATGCTTACCTCAGCGCGCGCCTGCATCTGTCGCGAGAGTTGCACGACCGAGTCGGTTGGGACCTCACGGCCTTCAGCTACGAGTTGTTCGCCGTCGAGAACGATCCGACCGACCGGCTGAAAATTGCGACGCTGCGCAAGCGGCTCGAAACCCTCAACGGAACTTTACGGGGCCTGGCCTGCGACATGCGGTGCATTCAGCACCGGGGGCTCGTTGAAGTCATCAGTAACCAGTTGCAGACCTGGTCTCAGATCACGCAAATTCCAACACTCGTCGAGCTGAACACGCCGCATGTTGATGTCGGGAGCCATTGCGCTGACATTATCACGGCCGTGATCGGAGAATTGCTAACCAACGTCGCCAAGCACGCGCCGAGCTCGACCCACGTGCTGGTTCGTCTGCATCAGTCCGCGAGCGGCACGTTGGAGATCACGTTCAGCGATGACGGGAACGGCATCGATCTCGAAAAGGCTTACGACCGCAGTGGCTTACATCTGGGTTTGCACTGCGTGCGCGAGCGCCTCGCGGAGTTGAGAGGCAGTTTGCAGATCGAGCCCAATAACCCGCGGGGAGCGCGCATGCTCATCCACCTCCCCGATACGAGGTGGTGATGGAAAAAGATGCGGCAAGCACCGGCGTCTTTATCGTGGACGACCACCCCAGTATCATCGCTGGCCTCTCGGCCCTCATGGCCAGCGAGCCCGATCTGACGCTGATCGGATCGGCAAGAACGGCGGACAGTGCGGCAACACATTTCGCCGATCCGCGTGCCTCCATAGCGATCCTCGACATCACCCTTGAACAGGATCAAGGCTTGAGCTGGATCGCCAGGCTGATGAGCCGCTTCCCGACCGTGAAAGTGCTGCTGCACAGCATGCACACGGATCAGGAAACCCTGCGCAACGCCCTGCAGATGCAGGTGGGCGGCTTTATCCTGAAGAGTTCCGATCCGCGCCTGATTGTACCGGCCATTCGCTCCGTCAGGGCAGGTGGCACTTACGTCGATCCGGTGCTGATGAGCCGGACGCTCGGACGCGGTTCGGCAAGCCGGGGCATTCGGATCGCACCGCATCCTGCACATCCGAAAGTCAGCACGAGGGAACTCGATACGCTGCGGCTGACGGCGCTCGGCTACGGGATCAAGGAGATCGCCGCCGAGTTCAACCTCAGTCCGAAGTCGGTCGAGACCTACAAACTGCGCGCGGCCGAGAAGCTCGGCCTCGGCACCCGTTCGGCCATCGTGCGCTATGCGATCGCCAATGGCTGGTTCTCGGCGCTGGACTGATCCGTCCACAAAGTGCTGAGGCCGGGCATGAAGCAACGATCGCGCCTCGTCCGGTATCGAAGGCAGCGGGCTTGTTCTCAAGCCCGGCCTCCCTCCGCCCGCGTCAAGGTCGCTTCAATCCGGGCCGCCGCTTCAACCGTGCCGATCTCTACGCCTCGTGACACCACGATCTCCTCAAGTTCAGCAATGTCGAACTTGCCTGAAACAACAGCCTTCCAGCCCAGGCTTATGTCGAAGTGGCGGCCGGCGGGAGACTCGTTGGTCTTGAACATGACCACATCGCCCGGATAGGTTTCAGGCATGTACCGGTTTCTGGCCGCAGCCAGGTAGGAAACAAAGGCACCCTGCGACGTCGTGGATAGCAGGCGCGTTTCCATTTCCAGCGTGTTCCCGAAGAAGCGCTCCATCGCCAGGAACAGGCGGCGCGATCGGATAATGGGATAATATCTGAGCACGTCGAACATCGACAACTCCCCGCGTCGCCATCTGCGAAGCCGCAGGAGACCGTCGTGAACCTTGTTGAGCAGGCGGATCTTGCGGTTGTCTCGCACATGGGCCGAATAGGCCGGCGCCCACACATCCTTGATGAACAGCCCCGCCACCTCGTCGCCGCCGGCGATCAGTCGGCGTGCGACTTCCAGCGCGATATTGCCATGGACGCAGACGCCGAAGAGCGCATAGGGGCCTTGAGGCTGCACGCGCTTAACCAGTTCGACATAGGCGTCCGCGATCTGCTCGAAGCTCTTGTTATCAGGTTCGAAAGGCGCGTCCGGATCGACCAGCCGCACGCTGATGCTGCGCCGCGGCGTGCTGAAATGCTTGGAGATGGCGTAGATCGTCGAATAGTTGTTGATCGAGATGATCGGAATGCCCGGCGCATCCGGATTGATGTCGTGAATGCGGGTGTCTTCTTCCGGAATGACAGCGTTGATAGGCGCGAGCGCCGCCAGCTGGGCTGTCAGCGTCTCGATCGTCGGTGCGCGGTAAAGGGCCGTGGTAGTCAGCTTGACGTTCAAGCGCTCTCGCAGCTTTGCTATCAGACGTACAGCCAATAGCGAGTGCCCACCCAGATCGAAGAAGTTGGCGGTGCGATCGACGTCTGTAAGCCCAAGAAGATCCCGCCAGAGTTCGCTGACCACGGCTTCAAGCGCGTCATGATGAGCATTGGTGGCAGGTTCGACCTCACCCTTGGCAGGCCCATCCTGAAGGCTTTCGCCGACGTCGGCAGGCAATTGCATGACCAAGCTGATCGAGATCGGCCGGGATAAAGCCGGCGCGATCTCCGACAGATGGTCGAGGAGCGTTGCTGGCAATGTTTCGAGCGGCTGCGTGCAAGAGGGGTCGGGCACCACAAGAAGCCGATAAGCGCCGTTGCTCGTATCAACGGCCTTCACGGCGGCAACCGCCGCGTGTTCGAGGAGCAGCGCCTCGATCGCCGCCGGCGCAAGCTGGTCGACAGCAGTTGCGGCAGCCGGGAAGGTGACGGGAAGTTCTGCGATCGAGCGGGCCGGATTGGCCGTCAATGTTTCGATGGCCCCCGTCCAGTCGGCAAGAAGCCGGTCTGCCGTGGTGGCGTCGAAAAGATCCGGATTGTATTCGATGGTTGCCCGCCAGCCTTCCGGCCGCCCGATCATCATGAAGTTGAGATCAAACAGCGCACCAGGCGTGGAAGAGGGCCGGCCAAGCATCTCGAAGTGCTTGTAGCGATGATCCTCCATGAACGCCTTCTGCACGATCATGTTGACCGAAAACAGCGGCGTGCGTGCGGGATCGCGCGGCGGGTTGAGCATCTCCACCAGTGTGTTGAAGGGCATATGCTGATGAACCAGCGCATCCCTGACTATCCCGTTCGCGGCGGCCAAATGGGCTTGAAAGCCGGCGTCGGGCTCAATTGCAAAGCGGAGGACGATATTGTTGATGAAGACACCAAGCAGTGTCTCAAGCTCTGTTTCATCGCGGCCGGCGATCTGCGTTCCAACGGCGATGTCGGTCTTGCCCGTCCAGCGATGAAGCACGGCAGCCAGGATCGCGGCCGACAGGCTGAAGACGCTGACCCCTTCGCTGCGGGAAAGACCGTCGATGCGGCTGGAAATGTCGTTGGACAACAGCACCGAGACGGCTGCGCCGGCATGGCTCCGCTCCAGATCGCGCGGCTTGTCCGTTGGCAATTCGAAATACGGCGCGTCGGCCAGCTTATCGCGCCAGTATGATCGCTCGGTCTCGAAGTCCGCTGACTGCCGATGCGCTTCCTCCCACAGGGCGAAGTCGCCATATTGAAGCGCAAGCTCCGGCAGTTCGGCTGCACGGTTGTTGTCAGCCGCATCGAGGATCTCGCCGATCTCGCGACCGAGAACGCGGATGGACATGCCGTCGAAACACAGATGATGAACGGTGATCAGCAGATAGGCGCGGCCTGCCGCAAGCTGGAGCAAGGTGGCGCGAAGGAGGCATGCCCGCGACAAATCGAAGGAGATGCGGGCTTCCTCTTTGCTGATGGAAGCGACCCGCTTTTCCAACTGATCCGCGGGGACGGTGCGAAGATCGACGACGGAAAGCTTGAAGTCGCAGTGATCGACGACTTCCTGCAGCGGCACGGAGTCTTCTTCCACAAAGCGGGTGCGCAGGATCTCATGCCGGTCGATCACCTGGCGGAACGCTTTTTCGATGGTTTCCGCCTGAAAGCTCCCGCGTAACTCCCAGCACAAGGCGACATTGGCGGAGGTGTTGCCGGGCGCCATCTGTTCGAGCAGCCAGAAGCGCTGCTGTGACTGCGTGCAAGGAAAGCGATCAACGACGCTCGGAAGCGGCACGGGTCGCGCGATAGGGGAATGCTGGTTCATGCGACCCTCCTTGCAGCGCGCTTGGCGCCATGGCGGAAATCTTTGAGGCTGGTGGCCGAACCGGCTCCTGCGCCGGTTTTCGCCTGGGCAGCATGGCGGGCGAGGTCGCGGATCGTCGGGAATTTCAGAAGATCGCGCGCGTCGAGGCCAAGGCCTCCATCCATCATCCGGGCAGCGATCCGGAACACCGAAAGGGAATCAGCGCCCAGCGAAAAGATGTTTTGCCGTACGTCCACCTCGGGGATGCCCAGCACGTTCTTCCAGATATCGGCGAGCTCGTGTTCCAGTTCGGTTGTCGGACCCTGCAATGCAATCGGTGCCGCTGAAATCGCCGAGCCGGGCAGGGGCAACGCCTTGCGATCAAGCTTGCCGTTGGCGGTTTCCGGCAGGGCTGGAAGCTGCACCCAAGCATTCGGCACCATGTATGCCGGCAGCTTGGCTGCAGCTTGCGCAGCAAGGGTTTCGGCGGTTACGCTACTGCCCGGCGTACAGACATAATAGCCGACCAGCTGACGATCGCCGGTGGCCTTCGCCTTCACATCGACGGCTGCAGCGGCGATGCCTTCGACCTTCCGTAGCACGGATTCGATATCGCCCAGTTCGATGCGAAAGCCGCGTAGCTTGACCTGGTTGTCGCGTCGCCCGAGCAGTTGCAGCGAACCATCCGGCAGGCGCTTCCCGACATCGCCCGTGTTGTAAAGGCGCTGGATGGTATGGCCCGGCAGGGCAATGGACCGGAAGCTCTTTTCCGTCAGATCGGGCTGGTTGAGATAGCCATGCGCGAGGCCGACACCGCCGATATGCAACTCCCCGACTGCGCCGACCGGCTGCAACTGCCCTTCAGGCGACAGGATATGCAGCGACGTGTTGTCGATGGGATGGCCGATGGTAATTGGCCGGCTGGCATCGACGCGATCCAAGGACGACCAGATGGTCGTCTCGGTCGGGCCATACATGTTCCAGAGCACGCCGCCGGACTGGGTGAGGCGTTCAGCCAGATCGCGCGGCAGCGCTTCGCCGCCGCACAGCATGCGCATGGATGCATCCGGTTCGAAGCCCGCTTCCAGCAGCATGCGCCACAAGGTGGGCGTTGCTTGCAGCACCGTCGCACCGCTCGCCTTGATCCGGTCCACAAGGGCAAAGCCGTCCGTGACTTCGGAACGATCGGCGATGACCACGGTGCCACCGCAAATCAGGGGCAGGTAGAGTTCCAGCGCTGCGATGTCGAAGGAGATCGTCGTCAGCGCGACGATGGAATCCTTCGGCCCGAAGCCGGGCTCCTTCGCCATCGACCGGAGGAAGTTGGTGAGCGCGCGATGCGGAAGCTCGACGCCTTTCGGCACACCGGTCGAGCCGGAGGTAAAGATGATATAGGCCGATGCGCTGACATCGCTCGCCGAGCGCGGTAACGGTGTCCCGTCCTGAGCCGAGATGGCCGCCGTATCGAGATCGAGGCGGATGAGCTTCGATCCCTGCGGCCGTAGTGCGGCTACAGCTTCGCTGTCGGCAATTACGGCGGCAACCCCTGCCATCTCCATTGTTTGTGTCAGTCGCGGTGCCGGATGGGCGGGATCAAGCGGGATGTAGGTGTGACCGGCCTTCATCACCGCGAGCAGGCTCACCAGCATTTCGGCTGATCGCTCGACGGCAATTGCGATGCGCCGGCCGGTCCCAAGGTCCAGGGACGCGATATGGCGCGCCAGCCGCGTGCTGCGCTGGTCGAGTTCGGCATAAGTGAGCGCCTGGTCGCGGTAGCGCACCGCGATGCTGTTTGGCCGGGCCCTAACCTGCTCGGCAAACATGTCTACGACGGTCATTTGGTCGTCGAACGGCGCTTGCGTCCGGTTGAGATCGTCGATCAGCCAGCGGGCCTGATCAGCCGGAACTGTGGGCAGGGCACCGATAGTCTCCGCCTCTCCACCAGCCAGCGCGTCGAGCAGGGTTTCGAAACAATCGATCCAGCGTGCAACCGTGCCGTCATCGAGGATGTCGGTGTTGTAATCGACATCGAGCCGCAGCCCGTCGGGTTGTTCGATGACGTTGAAGAACAGGTCGAAGTTGGAGAACGCCTTGGGATTGGGCGCCATCGTAGCGCTCGTTCCCGCAAAGCTCAGTGCTTGCGGAACACGCTCCAGGTTGAACTGGACCTGTGTCAACGGCAGGACACCGGGCATCGCCTTGATGGCCAAACGCCGCACCAGAGTTCCATAAGTGTAGCTGCGATGCTCGAAGGCGTCCGAAACATGCGCCTGAACGGCCTTGAAGTGGTCGCGCAGGGCGGTCGAAGGCGTCGAGTTCAAGCGGATCGGCAGGAGGTTGACGCAATGGCCGACAAGCCCTTGCCTGCCATCGAGGCTCTGCCCGGCCGAGGGCACGGCAATGGCGAAATCCTCCTGGCCGGACAAACGCGCCAGCAGGACATGCAGGCTACCGAGCAGGGTCGAGAACAGCGTGCAGCCATGCGCCGCGCCGGCTTTGCGAACCCGCTTTAGCAAGTCGGCATTGAATTCGCGGGTGACGGTCGCGCCTTGATAGCTGCGCTGTTCGGGCCGTGCGCGATCAAAAGGCAGGTCGAGCGGATCGGGAACGGTCTGGAACCGGTCGAGCCAGTAGGCTGCTTCGCTTTCGCTGGCCGGCTTGGCCGCGGCCGCGTGCCGGAAGAAGGACAGGGCTTCCGGCATGTCCAACTGCCGCCCGGCGATGCGTGCCGAATACGCGGTCGCGAGATCTTCGGCGATAATGTTGCCCGACCAGCCGTCGCAGACGATGTGGTGCGCGGTGAACAGGAACAGGCTTCGGTCATTGGGCAGCCGCAGCAAGGCAGCCCGCACGGGCGGCGATTCCGTCAGGTCGAACGGCTTGCGAGCATCGGCGGCGAGGATATCCTTGATTGCGGCATCCGCGTCTGGAGCCTGCGAGAGATCCACGCGCGCGATGTCGAACTCGCTTTCGGCTTGAACGGATTGGCTCTTGCCGTCCTTGGCAAAAACGGTGCGCAGGGCATCGTGGCGCATCGCGACGTCACGGAGCGCAGCCTGAAGGGCGACATCATCCACAGGACCATCGAAGGTGATGCTGAAGGACTCGTTGAAGGCGGCCGATGCGGCGGGACCCATCTGGGCCGCCAGCCAGATTTCCATCTGAGACTCGGTGAGCGGCGCGGAAGCCGGCAGAGCCGGCGTTTCGGGCTGCTTCGTCACGGCCATTGGGCGCCTGCCTTCAGGGGGGCAGAGAATGCCGCCTGCCTGAAGCGCGTCGGTTGCATCGCGGAAGGTCCTGATGATGAAGGCGAAATCTTCTTCGCTGTGGGCGGTGGTGAGATAGCAGGGGAAGCCTTCTTGGATATGCAGGCCCATCTGCCGCAGCTGCGTATAGGCAAGACTGCCGAGCGGATCGGTCTGGCCAAAATTCACCACGAACCAGGAACTGAACACTTCCGCACGGGCCGGCACGCCGCGGGTGGCGAGATCCGCGTTGATCTCCTCAACAAGCTGAGCCGTACGCGGCGCGACGCGATCGTAAAGTGCGCGCCCTTCGCCTTCGATGTGGGTCAAGACGGCGTCGGCCGCCGCCAGCGTCAGCGGATGGCGCACGAAGGTGCCGGCAAAGAAGGTCGGGCTTACTTCCGGCTCGGAAGCATCGCCATAGCGCCAGACTCCGCCATCGAGCGCATCCATGTAGCGCGCGCTGCCGGCGAGGATACCGAGCGGCATGCCGCCGCCCAGAACCTTGCCGTAAGTCGCCATGTCGCCCTGAATACCCCACAGGCTTTGAACGCCGCCCGGCGCCACGCGGAAGCCGCTGACGACCTCGTCGAACACCAGCGCGATGTCCTTCTGCGCCGTAAGCGCGCGTAGTTCCCGCACGAACTCCACCGGCCGCAGTTCCGGATGCCGGCTCTGGATCGGCTCGATCACCACGGCCGCCATTTCACCCGCATGGCGCGCGATCCAGTCCAGACTTTCCGGCGCGCCATAGGGAATGACGGACATGTTGCCGACCGAGCCCGCTGGAATGCCCGGCGCGATCGGCATCGCCGCACCGGCACGGCCGCCACGCGTCACCAGAACCTCGTCGAACTGACCATGGTAATCGTTGGAGAACACGACGACCCGGTCGCGTCCGGTGACGCTGCGAGCCACCCGCATGGCGGCCATGACGGCTTCCGAACCCGTGTTGCAGAAGGTCACGCGCTCATGGCCGATCATGCGGCCGATGCGCTCGGCGACCTTGCCGGCCAGCGGCGACTGCGGGCCGATGGCAAAACCCTTCTCCAGCTGTTCGGAAAGGGCGTGAAGCACGAAGTCCGGCGCATGGCCGAAGGCGCATTGGCCGTAGCCGTTGACGAGGTCGACATAGGTGTTGCCGTCCATGTCGGTGATGCGCGACCCCTTCGCTGACGCGGCCACGATCGGAAACACCGCGTCTTTCCAGACTGTCCGAAAACCCGCCGCCGTGCGCGGATCTGCAAGGTGGGACCGCGCGTCCTGAGTCATCGCCTTGGATGTCGGATGCGCCTTGCCGAACCGGTCCACCAGATCGGCGATGAAGGCGCGGGTCTGATCAGGCATATCCGCCTGCGCGGCCTCACCGCCGGGCTTGTACATCCGAAACCGCGACGGGCCTTCTTCGGCTGGCAGCACGATCTCCGCAACAGCGGGAACGGGCTCCGGTGAAGGGATGGGTTGCGCGGCCGGAGCGACAGCTGAGATCGAGGGCGCCTCGCCGCGCAGACGGGTCAACGCATTCATCTGCTCGGCAAAGATCGCCTGCATGGTCTGCAACTGGCCGTGCATCAGGCTTTCGAGGCTTCCTGGCTCAGCGGTTCCGATCACCGGTAAAGCGGCGATTGGAGCGACGGGAATGACCGGGACGGTGACGGATGTGGCCAGCATGGGTGCTGGCGCCATCACCGGTGTCGGAGCCGGTGCTGCGGTCTCCGCCGGCAGTTCCCGATCCAGATGCGCGGCGAGGCTGGCCACACTCCCGATGTCGCCGAGAAGCTGGCGGAAGCTCACTTTCACTCCAAACTTCTTCTGGATCTCCTGGCTGAACAGGCCGAGGAACAGCGAGTCGAAGCCGAGTTCGATGAAAGTCGCGCTGTTCGGCAGCTCATCACTTGGCTGACCGGATAGGTCACTCAGAAGGCCGATCAGCGTGGTTTCGAGACGTGTAGCCCAGCGTTCGACGTCAAAATCCGGCATTGCGTTCATGATGGTGATCTCTGCGTGATTGGGTCCGGTGGTGAGTTCGGGAGACGCTTGCGCGCGAGGGGAAGAGGTCGTGAGGCCTTTCCGGGCAAGCGGCGTCGGCGCGTCGATCCAGAACCGTTCGCGCTCGAAGGGGTAGGTCGGCAGGCTTGTGCGTCGCGCCGATCCTTGCTGCGGCCAGTCGATGGAAACGCCTGCCGTCCAAAGCCTTGCGGTGGCTTCGGCGATTGCTCGCTGGTCGCTCACGCCGCGCTCATGATCCGGCAGGCTTGTGATGTTGGCCGCCAGCTCACCGCGCTTAAGCGTTTGCGCGGCGAAGGTCGAAAGCGTACGCCCCTGCCCGACTTCAAGCAGGACGGGCTTGATCCCGTCGCAGGCCGTTCGCAACGCTTCAGCGAAGCGCACCGTCTGGCGGCAGTGATTGGCCCAATAGTCGCCTGCCATCACTTC
>NZ_DAMBUH010000033.1:793-11046 GCF_032053605.1 Tianweitania sp. | reverse complement strand
GAAGGCATGCGAGGTATGAAGCCGGCTGGCCTGCAGGCCGGCCTGTGCAAGAACGGTCTCGAAAGCCCCGATGGCGTCGAAGGGGCCGGCGACGACGCCGAGCTTCGGCGCATTGAGCGCGGCGAGATCGACGCCATCGATCAGGAGATCGCGCAGCGCGCTTTCCGGGGCACGCACCGACAGCATGGCGCCGGTTTCGCACTCCTGCATCAGCCGGCCGCGATGGGCGATCAGCCGCAAGGCATCCTCGAAGCTGAGCACGCCCGCGACCGCAGCCGCCGCCAATTCGCCGACGCTGTGGCCTACCATCCCCGCCGGAACGATGCCGCGCTCAATCCAGAGCTGTGCCGTCGCATATTCCGTCAGGAAAAGGGCCGGCTGCGTGACCTGCGTATCCCTCAGCGCCCGCGCGGCGTCCGCCCCCTCGACATCCCGGCAGATCAAGGTGCGGATGTCGAAACCGAGCATCGGTTCGAGGATATTGGCGCCCTTGTCGATCCAGTCCGCGAAAGCCGGATCGCTGCGATAAAGACCGCTCGCCATGCCCGGATATTGCGACCCCTGGCCCGGAAACAGGAAGACCACGCCCGGCGCCTCGTTAGCGGCCACCCCTTTGATTGCCGGCGGGGAAGCGAGCCTGCCAACAGCATCCGCCGCGCTCTCACACACGAAGGCTGCGCGGTGCGAAAAGGAATGCCGTCCGTGTTGCAGCGTGTAGGCAACGTCTTCCATTGCGAGGTCGCAACTCCCGATGGCTTGCGCGAGCGCTGCGCACGCCGTGTTGAGCGCGGCCTCCGAACGAGCTGACAGCGGCAGAATATGGATACGGTCTACCGCCTCCTCGGTAACGCGAACTGAAGTGGGCGGCTCCTCCATCACCACATGAACATTGGTGCCGCCGATCCCGAACGAACTGACGCCGGCCCGCCGGGGCGTCGCTCCTTCCGGCCATGGTGTCAAACTCGTGGCGACCTTGAAGGGGCTACCGTCAAGGTCGATCGCCGGATTGATGGAGCGGAACTGGGCCAGCGGCGGGATTTCGCGCTCGCGCAGCATCAGCGCTGTCTTGATGAGGCCGGTGATGCCCGCCGCCACATCCAGATGGCCGACATTGCCTTTGGTGGACCCGATAACGCAGCGATGCTCGCCATTAGATCCGCCAAACGCGGCGGAAAGGCCAAGAAACTCTATCGGATCGCCGAGCGGCGTCGCGGTGCCGTGGCATTCCACATAGCCGATCGTCGCCGGATCGACGCCGGCATTCCGATGCGCGGCCTTGATAACAGCCGCCTGACCCTCCGCGCTCGGTCCGGTATAGCTCACCTTGGCGGCGCCATCATTATTGACGCCGCAGCCGCGAATGACTGCATGGATGTGATCGCCGTCGGCGAGTGCATCGTCGAGCCGCTTGAGCAGCACGCAGCCCGCGCCACTCCCGAACACCGTGCCGCTCGCAGAAGCGTCGAAGGGCCGGCAGATCCCATCGCCGGACACCATGCCGCCGGGCTGGTGGATATAGCCGCGCTTTTGCGGCACCGTGACGGAAACGCCGCCGGCAAGCGCCATGTCGGATTGGCCGGAAAGCAAACTCTGACAGGCCTCCGCCACGCAAAGCAGAGATGTCGAGCAGGCCGAGAGCATGGTAATTGCCGGGCCGCGCAGATCGAGCTTGTGCGCTACGCGTGTCGCCAGCGAGTCGGAAATTCCGCCGAGGAAGGTTGGATAGCAGCCGACCTGATAGTTCGACGTGAATTCCTCAACCCGGTCGCGTTGCGCGAGGACATTGTTCAGCAGATAGGTGTTGAAGGCCGCGCCCGCGAAAACGCCGATTGCTCCCTCGTAGCGCGCCGGATCATAGCCGGCGTCTTCGAGCGCTTCCCAGGCGATTTCCAGGAAAATGCGTTGCTGCGGATCGATCAGAGCGGCATCGCGTGGCTTGATGCCGAAGAAAGCGGCGTCAAAGAGATCGACATCTTCCAGATGCGGTCGGCTCGGAACATAGTCGGGCGACCGCCGCGTCTCCTCTTCAAACGCATCTTCCAGCTCGTCCGGCGAGAATGACCGGAATGCATCCCGGCCTTCCCTCACCATCTGCCAAAGCTGGTCGACCGTGGAAGCACCGGGAAACCGTCCGGACATGCCGATGATGGCGATTGCGCCGGTCGGCACATCAGCCGGTTCGCTCCGGTGGATGCTGGAAAGAAGAGACAGGTCGTTCATCTGCTTCGTCCGATCGCGCAGCCTCGTTCAAGGTTCGAAAGAGGCAGATGCGCTCAGAAGCAGCTTTCATCACTGCTCGAGAACGCGATGCCCCGGGCTGGAATTCAGTCGAAACACTGCGCAAGGACCAGGCGACCTCGTGATCTGTCCACTGGCCAACTTGCAAAAGAAAGGTCCCATGCCCGCCTGCGAGTGTACGGACACACGCTTCGGGCACGCGAAGGTAATTGGCCGCAATCTGTCAGGAAAAGTCTTACCTGAGCGATCTATGGTGATGTCGAGTCGCCCTACTTCAGCACACCAAAATCCTGCTTAATCAGCTATGATGCGCCCGACGCATTCACCGCCCGTCGGTCGTTACCGCAAGAGCGTCCTGCTGAGAGGCCAGTCGAATATGTGGCGGGAAGCCCAAGACGTGCACGTTGCAAGATCCACTGAAGGCCGTTCGCTCCTGATCTTTTATCCAGCCGGCGTGTTCTTTGCGCTCTCCGCCTTCATGGCGGCCATGCTCCCGTGGGTCTGGCTCTTGCCACTGGAAGATCCACAGCTGGCACATGTCCGGCTGGGATTGTTCGGCTTTGGTGGCTTGGCCATCTCCGGCTACATCATGACTGCGCAAAAGGCTTGGACCGGCCGTCCGCTTCCGGTTTCGCCTCTGGTCCTTGGTGCGCTCGCTCTCGCATCGCGGCTTGTTTCGCTGTTGTTTCCGGGGGACGCGTGGTCGATCCTTCTGTCGCTGCCGGTCGCCTTGTTCATCCTGTTGCCTGTGTTGCGGGCAAGGAGGTGGGACAAGGTGCCGTTGGCGATGGTGCCGCTGTTGCTCGTCGGGGCAGAGGTGATGCTGCTTCAGCAACGGGACCTTGCAGGCATTCTGCCGGTGGCGATCATGGTTCTTGTTTTCATTGTCGGGGGACGGATCGTTCCTTCCTTCACCGCTGACGCGCGTCGGCGCGTCGGCCTCGGCGATCTGCACCGGCCACCGCTTTGGATGGCGGTCGTCCTGTTGCTGATTGGCCTCCTTGACGAAGGAACAATCGGAACGCTGGCGCTCGTTGCCGCAATGCTATGGGTGATGACCTGCAGCATTGATGGTCTTGGGCTCGGAAGGGCAAACCGGATGCTGTCTCTTGGCTATGCCGGTCTTCTTCCCGGCCTGCTTGCTGTCGTCGCCGCCAGGTTCGGTCTGGTGCCTCATCTGGTCCAGGTCCATGCCCTGACCATGGCGACCATGGGACCAATGATCCTGGCTATCGCATCGCGCGTGACGATGCTTCGGTCGGAAAACACAGAACTCCAACCCCGCCGCCGGCACTGGTATGCACTAGGCTTGATCTTCGGTTCTGCCGTTGCGCGTGCCTTGGCCGAAGTGAGTGAACAAGCGCCCTTATGCCTTCTCGTGGCCGGAGTTCTGTGGTCCGCAGCCTGGATCGTCTTCCTGTCCGCGCATGTGCAGGCATTGATGAAGCCGGCCCCGTTTCCCTTGCTCAGCGCGAAACGTCCGCGAACGTTCGTCGGTGAGCACGTCCACGCCATACCCGCACGCTTGCCGTGATGCAGCGTTTGCAGGCTGGCATCTTATCGATGCAAGCATCGGATCGCAGTCGCAAAACCAAGGAAGACACGCTGGGGAGGGATGCTCGAAAATGACCACCAGCCACGGCGACGACAAGCTCTTCTCGCTTATCTGTACTGCATTTACTCAGCCTTGTTCAACTTTTTGAAATACCAATTTGCTTTACTGTCGCAATGACAATCATTGCCGACAGCAAGCCGCAAGCCAAACCCAAGTTATTGATCACCTTCGGCACTCGACCGGAAGCGCTGAAATGCTTTCCGATTGCGCGCGCGGCGATGAACCGGTCGGACTGTGTTGTTGAAACCTGCATCACCGCTCAGCACCGTGAGATGGTCGATCAGGTGATCGACATGACCGGTCTGGCCGTCCACTACGATCTCAACGTCATGCAGCCGAACCAGACGCTGTTCGATGTCACAGCGCGTGTTCTCGAGGGGATGGCGAAGGTTCTCGATCGCGCCAAGCCCGATGTGGTGATCGTGCAAGGCGACACCACGACAGCCATGGCCGCCGCGCTGGCCGCCTTCTACAAGCGCGTGCCGGTGGCTCATGTCGAAGCGGGTTTGCGCAGCCATGACATCAACTCACCGTTTCCGGAGGAGTTGAACCGCAAGATCGCTGGCGACATCGCGACATGGCACTTTGCGCCGACTGCCCAGGCGCGCGCCAATCTACTGGCGGAAGGCAAGTCGCCGGACACGATCTTCGTGACGGGCAATACGGTTATTGACACGCTGCTCCATTTCTCCGCCGAGATCGATGCGGATGCCGCTGTGCGAACAGAACTGGCCGGGCAGTTTCCCTTTCTGGACCCCGCAAAACGCTTGATCCTGGCGACCGCACACAGGCGCGAGAATTTCGATGGCGGCATCGAACGCATCTGCACGGCGATGAAAACGCTGGCCGCGCGACCGGATGTCCAGATTGTCCTGCCCGTGCATCCCAATCCCAATGTCCGATCGGTAGTGGCAGCGCAGCTGGACGCTGTCGCCAACATCCATCTCATCGAACCGCAGACTTATCTGCCGTTTCTCTACCTACAAAAGCAGAGCCACCTGGTTTTGACCGATAGTGGCGGCGTTCAGGAAGAAGCGCCATCACTTGGCAAGCCAGTCTTGGTTATGCGCGAAAACACCGAACGGCCGGAAGGTGTTGAGGCTGGCACCGCACTTCTCGTGGGCGCCGACCCCCACAAGATCATCTCCCACGCCAACCGCCTGCTGGACGATCGCGATGCGTATGAAAGCATGGCGACACGGCACAACCCCTATGGCGACGGGCAGGCCGCACAACGCATTGTCGAGGAATTGCTTCATGGCTGACATCAAGACTGTTTCCGTTATCGGCATGGGCTATGTCGGCCTGCCGACCTGCGCCATCCTGGCAAGCCGCGGGCTCGATGTGACCGGCGTCGACGTCAACGAGGCCGTTGTGGAAAGGGTCAATCGCGGCGAGATCCATATCGTCGAGCCCGACCTGGACGGTTTGATCCAGAAGGTCGTTGCCAATGGCAAGCTCAAGGCCAGCAGCAAGCCGCAGCCAGCGGACGCGCATGTCATCGCCGTGCCAACGCCGATGACGCAGGACCACCGGCCCGACATTACTTACGTGCTTGCGGCAGGAAGAAGCATCGCGCCCGTGTTGAAGTCAGGCGATCTCATCGTGCTGGAATCGACTTCGCCGGTCGGCACGACGCGCGCCCTGACGGAGATGCTTGCCGAGTTACGGCCGGATCTTAAGTTCCCGCTCGCCGGTGAAGAACAGTCGGAAATGCTTGTGGTCTATTCTCCCGAGCGCGTTCTGCCTGGCAAGGTGCTGACGGAGCTTTGCAACAATGACCGCTCGATCGGCGGGTTGTCGCGCCGTTCGGCTGCGCGGGCCGCAGCCCTTTACTCCACCTTCGTCACCGGTGACCTCTATCTGACGAGCGCGGAAAGCGCCGAACTCGTGAAGCTCACGGAAAACGCGTTCCGCGACGTGAATATCGCTTTCGCCAACGAGATCGCTGCGGTGTGCCAGGATCTGTCGCTCAATGTCTGGGAAGTCATCGAGCTCGCGAACAAGCATCCGCGCGTCAACATCCTGCAGCCGAGCCCCGGCGTCGGCGGGCACTGCATCGCCATCGATCCGTATTTCATTATCGATGCCGCGCCCGACAGCACGCCGTTGATTGCAGCCGCGCGTCGGATCAACTCCGCCCGGCCGCATTCGGTGGTGGACGACATCAAGGCTCTGCTTAATCCGGCAGTGAAGCAGACGATCGCCTGTCTCGGCTTGAGCTTCAAACCCAATATCGACGATATGCGCGAAAGCCCGGCGGTAGAAGTCGTCGAACTGTTGGCGCAGCTTCCAAATGTCAAAATCGTCGCTGCGGAGCCAAACACGAATGCGCTCCCGGCTCCTTTGCAGAACAAGGGCATCGTGTTCACGGATGCGCTTTCCGCTATCGATCAGGCCGACATCGTGGTTCTTCTCGTCGACCACCGGCAGTTCAACTTCATCGATCCCGAAGAGCTGAAAAACAAGAAGCTGGTCGACACGCGCGGGCTTTGGACATGGCGCAAGGCGCGCAAACCGGACGCCCGCATCGAGCGCCGGGCGCCTGAAGATCGTCGGTCTGTCGGGGTTGCAGCGTGAGCGAAACGGCGCGATCGGGCTGGGCCGAGCATAGCCTGCTGGCATCGCGCCGGGGCGAATTTCTGGCGTCGCCGATCCATGCTTTGACCATGGTGGAGACCATGGATCTGGCCGAAGAAGCCATGCGGCTGAAGCGGCCGCTGCATCATGTCGTGGTCAATGTCGCCAAGCTCGTGAACATGCGCAAGAATGCCGAGCTGCACGAGGATGTGTCGACGGCCGATGTGGTGAATGTCGACGGCAAAGGCGTGTTGTGGGGTGCGCGGCTATGCGGCGTGGCTTTGCCGGAGCGTGTCAGCGGCGTCGATATCATGACGAACCTGTTCATCCTTTGCGAACAGCGCGGCTACAAACCCTTCCTGCTCGGCGCCGAACAGGATGTGCTGGATAGCGTTGTTGAACGCCTCGCGCGCAACCATCCGAAACTGGTGATCGCCGGTGCACGCAACGGCTACTTCAAGCCTGAAGACGAGGCGGATGTGGTTTCGATGATCAATGCATCTGGAGCCGATTGCCTGCTGGTTGCGATGCCAACCCCGCGCAAGGAACGCTTCACGAAGCGCCATCGTGCCGAGCTTCTGCCTAGCCTCATCATGGGCGTGGGCGGCAGCTTCGATGTCTATGGCGGCAAGGTCGCGCGCGCGCCGAAGTTCGTTCAGGCGATCGGTCTCGAATGGCTGTTCCGGGTAGCTCAGGAGCCGAAACGCTTGTGGCGCCGCTATTACGAGACCAACACGGCCTATGCGGTTCTTCTATCCCGCGAAGTCTGGACCAGCCGTCGCCGGCGCCGCAACATCAGCGCCTAGATCAACCGCGATTGCGAAGCCTGCGGTAGCGCTGCACCGCCGTGTCGCCAAACTGCCGCGCGGCTTGCGGATAGATCATCCACGACAGGATCAGGAACACCGCCACCCCGGCAGAACCGCCCGCGACCAGCACGATTACGGCCGGAAGGGCTTCGAGCAGGAAAGCGGTCAGCGCCGCGCTCAAACCTGTGCCGAGCGCAATCGCTAGGGAGCACCCGATGCTGCGCCAAGCCACCGGCACATGGGTCAGCCGTTCGCTCAGGTAGGCACAGGCGCCAAGTGCCGCGACCGAACCTCCGGCCAGCGCAACGGCTGCACCAAGCTCGGCCCAGCGGGGAATGAGGAGCATCGACAATCCGATCGTCGCCGCCGATCCAACGAGGGTGCCGACAATCAACAGCGCCGGTCGCTTATGGGCGTGGATAACCGTGCCGTAAACAAAGCTCGTCAGGTTGGCGCAAAGCACGCTGAAGGCGATCACGGGAAAAAGCAACCCGACGCGACCATGATAGCTTGCGGGCAGCATCAGTTCGGTCATGGGGCCGTTCAGCGCCACCAGCAGGGCCGCCACCGGCAAACAAAGCTGCAGCATCAGCGCCATCAGCTGCGTCAGCAAGGCGGCCGATCCGGCCGGCCCTTCCTCGTCGAAGCGGCTCATTACCTGCGGAAAGGCGCCGACATTGATCGCGTTGCCCACCATGTCGAGAGGCTGGCGCGCCAGAACATAAGCGGCGGCAAACAGCGCGACAGCACCGGCATCATGATAGGCGTTTAGGAAAAGGCGCTCGGCGCTGTTGAGCCCGAATCCGACGAGCGCCATCACGACCAGCGGCAGACCCAAACTCACCAGTTCGCGCCCGGTAAATTTCGCGGCCCCAACCACCACCCGACGCGCGGCTACAATGCCGGCGATGAGCCCGGCTATCAGCATGCCCGCACTCGATCCCAGCGAAACAACCAGAAAGGAGTTCGGCAACAGGAGAATGGCGAGGATCGGGAGCGCCAGCTGCAGGGCGGCGCGCAGGCATTCCAGCAGCGAATAGGTGGAATGGCGCTGCTGCATCTGCAGCACCGTCAAAGCAAGGCGGGCGATGGATCCGGCAACGAGATAGGCGCAAACGGCCAGTGCAAATTCCGGCCAGCGCTCCGGCACGACGATCACCGAGCCCGCCACTGCGATGACCAGCGCCAGCACCGTGCTACCCAGCAGAACCTTTCCCGCCAGCGCCAACGAGCCGCGGCTGACATCCACCGTGCCACCCAGCCGCAGAAGCGCGATGCGCAGCCAGTTGGTAACGGCGAGATCCGTCATCTCGCCAACCGTCACCACCAGCGTCAGCAGACCGTATTCATCCTGGTCGATGAGGCGCGTGACGACGACGAGCAGAAGCAGCGCGGAAATGCGCGTCAGAAGGATGGCCGGGCCATAAATGAGGGTTGAGCGCAGCAGCAAGCGGAAAAGGCCTCAAAGCAAGCCGAAGGCGCGAAGGCGGCCGCTCATTGCCGCATCAAGCCCAGCGCTCCGAGCATACCCATGTCGGGCACCGCATTGCCCTTGGGCGGGATCACCGACATGCCATAGCTATTGGCATATTCCCAGATCGACCAGGGAATGCCCGATTTTTCGGCCGAGCGCCTCACCGCAGTGAGATAGCGGATGCGGTCGGCATCATCGGCGCCTGAGCGCCCATCGGCTGTCATGAGGATGGCGCCGAATTCGCCCATGAACAGGCGCTCGGACGGGATGGCGTTTGTTTTGGCCCAGCCAAGTGCCTGCTCGAACCTGGCGTCCAGCTGTTTCTCGCTCCAATCCTCCGCGAAGTATTTGGCGATCAAGGAATCGGCTTCCGCCAGGTTGGCGCGCTTCTCCGCTCTGCTTATACCGGCCGCATCCATCCGCGCCTCCAACGCTTTGCGCACGGCCTCCGGTGTGCTGGTCGATGCCGGCCAAGGCATGCCGGACGCAAATCCACCCTTTGTTTCCGAGCGCTGATGCGTGAAGTCGTGCGGCTCATACATATGGAAGCTGTAATAGATGTTGGGATCGTCGAAGCCGGGCTTGAGGTTGAGCAAGCCTTTGACGCCGCCGCCGCAAGCGCCTGTGGCGATGATGGTCAGATCGCCACTCACGGAGCGGATGTCAGCGACCGTGGCTTCCATGATCCGCTGCCAATCGTCCGTGCCACTGGCATCGCAGGGGTAATAAGCGGGCTCGTTATAGGGCTCGATTGCGACCTTATCGGTGCCAACCTTCACCAGCATTCTCGCCACCTCCTTGACCATGGCGCGATAGCGGGAAACGCCCTCGCTGTCGGCGCCGTCATAGATCAGCTTCATGCTGGTGGCCGGAACCTGGTTGACGCCATGGAGGTCGAACACGACACGCAAACCGCTGTCCGTGATGCGCTTTGCCGCCTTTGAAAGGATGGCGAGTGCTTCCTTTCGCTTAGGCCCCTCACTCGACACCAGCGGGCCGGGATCGACGCTCAGCCGTACGAAGTCGAAGCCCATCGAGCGAATGCGCTGGAACTCGTTCTCCCCTTGGGAAGCGGCGCCTTTCCGGAAGCTGTCCAGCCACTCTTGTTCAGCGCGATAGGGCGGCCAGATATAGGTGCCATCCCCGTTGACCGGCGACCAGTTGAGCCACTCATGCACGCCGACGCCGCGATGAAGCTCCAGCACCTTCGCCTGCGCTGTTGCCGTGAGAAAGCTGAAAGCCAAAGCAATGGCTGCAATCACTCTCATCTGTTGTCCCCATCTCAAGAGAAACCGACGTTAACCCGGCAAGTGTAAAGAAGAAGCTTGTTTATCGCCTTCTCGTTCTCTCCATCGAAGCGGTCTCGGCACAGATGAAACTCGGCTGGTATCTGAAACGTCTGCGCAACATGGAGCCGGCCGAAGTGCTTCACCGGCTGAAGGAACATCAGCGAAAGATCGTCTCACGCCGTCGCGACGATGGCTGGCATCGCTATCCCGCAGCGCCGCTTCATCCGGTCTTCTCAGGCTGGCGCGAC
>NZ_DAMBUH010000033.1:0-783 GCF_032053605.1 Tianweitania sp. | reverse complement strand
CTGCTTGCCGCTTCTCCCGAACAAAGGCAGGGAATTGCACATGCCGCCGAGCAAACCCTTCAGGGACGCTATTCCGCCCTGGGACGAGACTGGCCGAAGCGAGACGCGGACCGTCTCTTCCCTGCAGATTTCTGGCGCCTGGATCCGGTGACGGGCAAGCTCTGGGCTGGTGCCGAAACCCATACATTCGCGGTCGATTACCGGCAGGCGGGCACTTTCGGCGACATCAAATATGTCTGGGAAGCCAACCGGCTGCAGTTTCTGCCGGTTCTGGCCGCGCACCTCGTTTTGTCGGGCGATGCAAGAGCGCTCCAAGCCATCCAACAAGCGGTTGGAAGCTGGCATGCTGCCAATCCGCCGTTTCGCGGCGTAGCCTGGGCATCCGGCATCGAGGTTGCCCTGCGTGTCATCAGTCTGATCATCACGCTTGATCTTGTCGGTGAAACCCTTGACGCCGAAACGCACAACCAGATCGGCGCAATCCTGGTGGCAAGTGCGTACTGGCTCAATCGCTTCCCATCTCGCTTTTCATCGGCCAACAATCATCTCGTCGCCGAATTGGCCGGAGAATTCCTGATCGGGCTTTCGCTTGGCACAAAGGTCGATCACCTCCGCAAGGCGTTGGTCGCGGAAACAACGAAGCAGATCCTGCCCGATGGCCTGGCCGCCGAGCAAAGCCCGACCTATGGCGCCTTCACGGCCGAGCTGATCCTGCTTTGCGCGGCCGCCTCGCAGGCAGCGGGAACGCCGTTTCCGGCCGACGCAACGCAGCGCCTTGCGGCC
>NZ_DAMBUH010000032.1:36082-37163 GCF_032053605.1 Tianweitania sp. | reverse complement strand
CCACGACCTGTCCGTGGTCCGCTACATCGCCGACCGCGTTGTCGTCATGTATCTCGGCTATATCGTGGAGCAGGGCACCACCGACCAAATCTTCGCCCCACCCTATCACCCCTATACCGAGGCGCTGCTGTCCGCGATCCCGATCGCCGACACGAGCGTGGTGAAGAAGCACATCGTGCTGGACGGCGACATCCCCTCGGCCATGAACCCGCCCACCGGCTGCCCGTTCCAGACGCGCTGCCGCTACAAGTCTCTCGTGCCCGATCACCTCTGCGAAACCCAGGTGCCGCCCCTGCGCGAGTTGGACGACGGCCATCGCAGCCTGTGCTGGCTGCCTGACGAGGTGCTGGCCCGCATGGAGCCGGTGATCAGCTTCGCCGCCAAGACCACGGACGATCCGGCAAGTCGCGCGCCTGACGAAGATCGGGCACTGCCTGTTCATGGCGGGCATCCAGTTGAGGAGGACGCACTCGGCGAACCGCTGACACCGGCAGACGCTCTGGACGAGCAGGCCCGGATCGAGGTGCATGGCTCGCGAGAGATCTCAGCCCTGCCGGGCGAATCCTCTCCCGAGAAGCTGCAAACCGAAGCTGGCGATGGACGTCAGGCCGCGAGTGCCGAGGTGAAGCCCGCTCTGGCCAGGACGCCTGAAGAAGAGGCCGCCAACAGTGAGGGCACTGCACAGCCCGCGCGTCCGGTTCAAACGACGGCGTCTCCTGCGGAAGCGCGGCGAAAGCTCGGACTGGACGAATAAAGGAGCGTTCGGAACAACGGTCATGTTCGCGCATTGTTCTTGGCGAGACCACGAGGTGATGACATGGCCGACGAAGAAGAGCTGAACCCGAAGAACCATCCGACCGATAACGCTGAAAAGGACCCGGACGATTGGGTCACGGGTGACGAGCCGATGACTGGCGCCCAGCGTTCGTACCTGAAGACGCTGTCGGAAAAGGCGCATGATCCAGATGCCTACGCCGAGGATATCAGCAAGGCGGAAGCATCCAAGCGCATAGATGCGCTGCGCGAGAAAGCCGGGCTGGAATAAGCCGCGACCGAACGGATTTAGAAAAAGGGCAGCCAA
>NZ_DAMBUH010000032.1:31517-36072 GCF_032053605.1 Tianweitania sp. | reverse complement strand
GCCCTTTTTCATTATAGACGAATGGCGACCTGCTTATTGCGCAACGAGGCTCACGCACTCTTCGGTGTTTTCCGGCAGACGACCGCCGCAGGTGTTTCCATACTGTTCCGCAGGTGTGCCGAAATCAGTCTCGTTATAAAGGTCGTCGCAAGCCTGCATTTCGCCGGCCTGGCATTGCTGCGCGAGTTCATTCAAGCGCTCATCCGCGACCGTCGGAGCAGGCTGCGGCGAGGGCATTTCGGCTACCGAGGCGAAAGACGGTGCTGTCGCAGGCGAGCCATCTACGCCTGAATTGGCTTCGGGATCAGCACTGCCATCGGTGTCAGAACCGGGTTGGCGGAAGCTGTCCTGGGGCGCAAGGCCGGGCGACAGAATGGTGCCAAAGTCATTGCTCAGCACGCCCATTTCCCGCAGCATCGGCTGGAAAACAAATGGAATGGACGTTGCGATGACGATCGGGATCAGCACGAAGGCGGCCATGATGCCCAATGCACGCAGCGGTCCCTTCCACGAGGAATAGGGCCGGGCGCCGGGCCGCGACAAGACATCGACGCGCGCCGACAAGGGCGGATAAAGCGCCAGCCATTTGCCGATCGTGAGCCAGCCGGTATCCAGCGTCCTCTGCTGCCCGATATAGGCCTCGACATTGACGTTCTTCTTGTAAACGCCACCGGCAGCCAGGATGATCAGGCCGCGATGGGCTCCCGCGGGATCGCCGCAAAGGGCTGCTCCCCAGCGGTCGCAGGTGAATTCGCAGGCACGCGAATAGGCTGAGCCCAAGAATGGCATGATGCGGCCGGGCGCCGTCAGAAGCTGCCAGTTAAGATGGCCCGACCGCAGATGGCCGATCTCGTGACCGATGATCATGTCCCGCGCAGTTGTGTCGTCGCCGCAGGCTTCCAGAAGATCGGTATAAAGGGTGACGATCCTGCTGCGGAAGAACTTGGTCGCAAATGCGTTCAGCCCGCCATCAGCCTGGAAAAGGTAGGCATCGGGCGTCTTCTTCAATCCAGCCTTGGCCGACAGCTCGACCACTCGATGATAGATTTCGGGGAACTGGTTGGGTCCAAGCTGGATGGCGCTGCCGCGCAGATGCATGATCAAGGCAAGATGTGCGAAGAAGAAGATCAGCCCGAAGAACAGCGCATAGATCAGCCCAATGCCCACCGTTCCGAAGATGATCGCGATCCACAAGATGATGGATACGACAAGGATCACTACGAAAAGCGGGATCTCGCTCGGCCATCGCCTGATGGTAACGCGCTGCTCACTTGATGGTTGAAGACGCTGATCCATGCAAACCCTCTCCTGCACTTCATTAGTGGTGTTGAATAAGACCAAATCTTCATGACGGACAAGCGTAGACGCGCATAAAGAAGAGGAAACTCGTCCGCTTTTATTTCCCTTCTTCTCCGTTTTTGACCAGTTGATAAAAATTTTTGACGTGGTAGCGTCCCTTAAAAGCCAGCGTTAAAGCCAGCTACGGGGAACATCGATGGACGCACGCCTATCAAGGGAAGGCATTGTGGGCGCACGGCTCTCGCCGGCCCAGCTTGCCGAAAATTTCGCCGATCTCCATCCACCGCTCGACCGCCACGAAGCGCTTGTCGAAAGCGATCGTTGTTATTTCTGCTACGACGCACCCTGTATGCAGGCCTGTCCGACGTCGATCGACATCCCGCTCTTCATTCGTGAAATCTCGACCGGCAATGCGGTTGGCGCGGCCAAGACGATCTTCGACCAGAACATCATGGGCGGCATGTGCGCCCGGGTTTGTCCGACGGAAACGCTGTGCGAAGAAGCCTGTGTGCGCGAAATCGCTGAAGGCAAGCCGGTCAAGATCGGCATGTTGCAGCGATATGCAACCGACATTGCAATGGCGCAGAACAAGCAGTTCTACAACCGCGCGCCCACGACGGGTAAGCGGGTCGCCGTGGTCGGTGCCGGCCCGGCCGGTCTTGCCGCCGCTCACCGCCTTTCTATGCATGGCCATGATGTCACGATCTTCGAAGGTCGTCCAAAAGCCGGCGGCCTCAACGAATACGGCATCGCCACCTACAAAAGCACCAACGACTTCGCACAGGCCGAGGTGGATTATTTGCTTGGGATCGGCGGCATCGAGATCAGGCATGGCCGCATGCTCGGTCGCGACTTTTCCTTGTCGGAGCTGACGGCGGATTTCGACGCGGTCTTCCTCGGCATGGGCTTGGCCGGCGTCAATGCCTTGCGGGCAGAAGGCGAAGACGCGGCGGGCACTGAGAACGCGGTCGATTTCATCGCCGCGTTGCGTCAGGCCGAAGACAAGACGGTGCTGCCGATCGGGCGGCGCGTTGTCGTGATCGGCGGCGGCATGACCGCCATCGACGCCGCCATCCAGGCCAAGTTGCTCGGCGCGGAAGAGGTCACCATCGCCTATCGCCGGGCTAAGGAGAACATGAACGCGTCGGAATACGAGCAGGATCTGGCGACCGCCAACGGCGTGGTGATCCGCCACTGGCTAGCACCCAAGCGCGTTCTAAACGAAGGCGGCAAGGTGGTGGGGCTGGAACTTGAATACACGACCATCGAAGGCGATCGCCTGGCTGGTACGGGCGAGACGCTGGCCATTGAAGCCGACCAGGTCTTCCGCGCCATCGGCCAGAGCTTCCGCCCGGATGTGCTCAACGGCTCCGGCGCCTCGACCGCTTTCGAAGGCGGCAAGATCCGAATCGATGCCGAAGGCCGCACTTCGCTGCCGAACGTGTGGGCGGGCGGCGACTGTGTCTCGCTTGGCGAAGACCTTACCGTGTCGGCAACCGCGCAAGGCCGAGATGCCGCTGAAAGCATCCATCGCGCGCTGACTCAGGGCGAGGCGGTCGCGCCCGCCATGCTCGAACGCGTTTGAGGAGACGGATCATGGCAGACATCCGCAACACCTTCATCGGCATCAAGTCACCCAACCCGTTCTGGCTCGCATCAGCGCCGCCCACCGATAAGGCCTATAATGTCATCCGCGCCTTCCAGGCCGGTTGGGGCGGCGTGGTCTGGAAAACGCTGGGCGAGGAGGGGCCGCCGGTCGTCAATGTGAACGGGCCACGCTATGGCGCCATCTGGGGTGCCGATCGCCGTTTGCTCGGCTTGAACAATATCGAGCTCATCACCGACCGCCAGCTGCAACTCAACCTTCAGGAAATGAAGCAGGTCAAGAAGGCGTGGCCGGATCGCGCCCTGATTGCCTCCATCATGGTGCCCTGCGAAGAAGAAAGCTGGAAAGCCATTCTGCCGCTGGTTGAAGAAACCGAATGCGACGGCATCGAACTCAACTTCGGCTGTCCGCACGGCATGAGTGAGCGCGGCATGGGCGCGGCCGTGGGCCAGGTGCCGGAATATATCGAAATGGTGGCGCGCTGGTGCAAGCAATACAGCCGCATGCCGGTGATCGTGAAGCTGACGCCCAACATCACCGACATCCGCTATCCCGCGCGCGCTGCCAAGCGCGGCGGTGCCGATGCGGTGTCGCTGATCAACACGATCTCTTCGATCACCTCCGTTAATCTCGACAGCTTCTCACCCGAACCGTCCATCGACGGGCGCGGCAGCCATGGCGGCTATTGCGGCCCAGCGGTGAAGCCCATCGCGCTCAACATGGTGGCCGAAATCGCGCGCGACCCGGAAACGCACGGCCTGCCTATTTCGGGCATCGGCGGCGTCACCACCTGGAGGGATGCCGCCGAGTTCCTGGCGCTCGGGGCCGGCAATGTGCAGGTCTGCACGGCAGCCATGACCTACGGCTTCAAGATCGTGCAGGAGATGATCGAAGGCCTGAAGAACTGGATGGACGAGAAGGGTCACGCCACGCTCGACGACGTGATCGGGCGCGCCACGCCCAACGTCACCGACTGGCAATATCTCAACCTGAACTATGTCACCAAGGCACACATCAACCAGGATCTGTGCATCAAGTGCGGCCGCTGCCACATCGCCTGTGAAGACACCTCGCATCAGGCGATCACCAACATCGTGGAAGGCCTGCGCCACTTCGAGGTAATCGAAGAGGAATGCGTCGGCTGCAATCTCTGCGTCAATGTCTGCCCAGTCTCCGGCTGCATCGACATGGTGCCGCTTGCGGCGGGGCAATTGGACAAGCGTACGGAGAAGGTGGTTTCACCGGTCTACGCCAACTGGACGCAGCACCCGAACAACCCGATGCACAAGCCAGCACCGGTGCAGGTGCCGGAGCCGGCGGAGTAGAGGTACAAAGGTCGTCGCGCCGACCGGTTCTGAACTGGAGGCAGATCAGTCCTTCGGCCGCAACCCATCCATAAACAGCTGCTCCAGAAATCGCGCCGCATCCTCGTAGCGTCCGGCTGCGCCCTTATCGGGACCGAGCACCGCGCGCACCTGGACGTCGAAATCGGCATAATGCTGCGTGGTAGCCCAGATCGAGAAGATCAGATGATGCGGGTCGGTGCGGGCGATCTTGCCGGCCTTCATCCAGCCAAGGATCACCAGAACCTTTTCATCGACCAGCGTCTTCAATTCGCCGGCGATCAACGGCATGATGCGCGGTGCGCCT
>NZ_DAMBUH010000032.1:0-31507 GCF_032053605.1 Tianweitania sp. | reverse complement strand
TCTCGTTGGCGAACAGCCGGCTTTCGCGGGGATAGTCGCGCGACATTTCGAGCTTGCGGCGGATGTAGCCGCGTAGTTCCGTCAACGGCTCGCCGATATCGTCCAGCTCGCGCAGCGGCTGCAGCCAGGTGTCGAGAAGCCGCTGCATCAAGGCCGAATAGATGTCGTCCTTGCGGCGGAAGTAGTAAAGAAGGTTCGGCTTCGACATGCCGGCCGTTTCGGCGATGCGGTCGATGGTCGCGCCTCGGAAGCCGAAGCGGGAGAAAACATCGAGCGCGGCTTCGAGGATCAGCTCGCGCTTTTCGATCTGAATGCGCGTTCGAGGAGCAACTGCATCCACAATGATCACGAAGCTCCATGGATCTGCTTAAGCGTTGAGCCCTGGACCAACCGTCTGGCCCAGTTGATTGCCTGGAGTGGCGCGCCCGCTCCCCGTTCCGGCTCGATTAGTATTCCCTTGACCGCCCCTGCGGCAATGCTAACCTTTGTCCGTTCGGTCAAAATTGCCGGCGAAAATGGTGTGGAATCCCAAGCCATTGCCGTGGTGCGCGCACGGGGTGAGAGCAAGGAGACTGAAGCATGCTGAACCGGGTTAACGCACCCAACGACCTTTCCGCTTTCTGGATGCCGTTTACGTCCAACCGGCAGTTCAAGCAGTCGCCGCGCATGCTCGTGGCGGCCAAGGACATGTATTATACGACGGCCGATGGTCGCCAGGTTCTGGACGGCACCGCAGGCCTTTGGTGCGTCAATGCCGGCCATTGCCGGCCGAAGATCACCGAAGCGATCCAGCATCAGGCGGCCGAGCTCGATTACGCGCCGGCCTTCCAGATGGGTCATCCCATCGCCTTCGAATTCGCCAACCGCCTCGTCGACATGGCGCCGGATGGGCTCGACCACGTCTTCTTCACCAACTCCGGCTCTGAATCCGTCGAGACCGCGCTGAAGATCGCGCTGGCTTATCAGCGCGTCAAAGGGCAGGGCTCGCGCACCCGTTTGATCGGCCGCGAGCGCGGCTATCACGGCGTCAATTTCGGCGGTATTTCGGTCGGCGGCATCGTCGGCAACCGAAAGATGTTCGGCACGTTGCTGACCGGCGTCGATCACCTGCCGCACACGCATCTGCCGACCAAGAACGGCTTCACCAAGGGCGTGCCGGATCATGGCGCCGAACTCGCCGACGAGCTGGAGCGCATCGTCACGCTGCATGATGCCTCCACCATCGCGGCCGTGATCGTCGAGCCGGTTTCGGGTTCCACCGGCGTGCTCATTCCGCCGAAAACCTATCTCGAGAAGCTGCGCGCCATCTGCGACAAGCATGGCATTCTCTTGATCTTCGACGAGGTCATTACCGGCTTCGGCCGCCTCGGCACGCCCTTTGCCGTCGACTATTTCGGCGTGAAGCCGGACATCATGATCACCGCGAAGGGCGTCACCAATGGCGTCATTCCCATGGGCGCGGTGTTCGTTACCAGCGAGATCCACGACGCCTTCATGAGCGGCCCCGAGCATCTCATCGAGTTCGCCCACGGCTACACCTATTCCGGCAATCCGATCGCCTGCGCGGCCGGTTTGGCGACGCTCGAGACCTACAAGGAAGAAGGCCTGCTTGAGCGCGGGCCCGAGCTCGCACCCTATTGGGAGGAAGCGCTGCATTCGCTGAAGGGCGAGCCGCACGTCATCGACATCCGCAATATCGGCCTGGTCGGCGCGATCGAGCTGGATCCGATCGCCGGCGAGCCGACGAAGCGTGCTTTCTCGGCCTTCATCAAGGCCTTCGAGCGCGGCGCGCTGATCCGCACCACCGGCGACATCATCGCTTTGTCGCCGCCGCTGATCATTTCGAAGGCACAGATCGACGAGCTGATCGACCATGTCCGCGCGGTGCTGCGGACGGTGGACTAAAGGGGAGAAATCGCTGCGGCGGCAAACCAAGCCGCCGCAGCGACAAGACTGCAACGAAGTTGCTTTGGGGAGCAATGAATGGCCGCGCCCGGCGAAAACCTGCGCATCAATTCCGACCGGCTTTGGGACAGCCTGATGGACATGGCCAAGATCGGCCCTGGCATTGCTGGCGGCAACAACCGCCAGACGCTGACCGATGAAGACGGGGAAGGCCGCAAGCTCTTCCAGTCCTGGTGCGAGGCCGCCGGTCTGTCCATGGGCGTCGACGAGATGGGCACCATGTTCTTCCGCCGCGAAGGGACCGACCCTGATGCCCTTCCGGTCTATGTCGGCAGCCATCTCGACACCCAGCCCACCGGAGGCAAGTTCGACGGCGTGTTGGGTGTGCTCGGCGGGCTCGAAGTTATCCGCTCGCTTGATGATCTCGGCATCAAGACCAGGCATCCGATCGTCCTCACCAACTGGACCAACGAGGAGGGCGCCCGTTTTGCCCCGGCGATGCTGGCGTCCGGTGTGTTCGCCGGCGTGCTGGAACAGGACTATGCCTATAACCGCACCGACGCCAAGGGCAAGCGCTTCGGCGACGAGCTTGAGCGGATCGGCTGGAAGGGCGAGGAGCCGGTCGGCTCGCGCAAGATGAAGGCGTTCTTCGAGCTGCATATCGAGCAGGGCCCGATCCTCGAAGACGAAGGCCTCGACATCGGCGTTGTCACCCACGGGCAGGGCTTGAAATGGCTGCAGGTCACGCTCACCGGCAAGGAAGCGCATACCGGTTCGACCCCGATGCCCAAGCGCCGCAATGCCGGCCTCGGCATGGCCCGCATCACCGAGCTCGTGCATGAGATCGCCATGGACTACCAACCGGATGCGGTCGGCGCGATCGGCCATATGGAAGTCTATCCGAACTCCCGCAACATCATTGCGGCTAAGACCGTATTCACGATCGATATCCGCTCGCCCGACAAGGAAACGCTGGACGAAATGGATGCCCGCATCCGCGACGGCATCGTGACCATCTGCGAGGCGTTGGAGATCAGCGCCGAAGTCGAGCAGGTCGGCCACTTCGATCCGGTCACCTTCGACGAAACTTGCGTCAAGGCCGTGCGCGATGCCGCCGACCGGCTCGGCTACACCCATCGCGACATCGTCTCCGGCGCCGGCCATGACGCCTGCTGGATCAATCGCGTCGCACCAACGGCGATGATCTTTTGCCCCTGCGTGGATGGGTTGAGCCACAACGAGGCGGAAGAGATATCGAAGGAGTGGGCAGGGGCGGGCTGCGATGTGCTGTTTCATGCCGTTTTGGAGACGGCGGAGATCGTGGGGTAGGGGCGGCGGATGATGTTTGGAGCTCGGCGCGAAGGAACCCCCACCCTTTATCCCTCCCCTCAAGGGGGAGGGAGGCGTCCTCGCCGAGCCTGCCTTCGCAACCTCTCCATCAAGCAGTTTGGCTTCCGAAATCCCCTCCCCCTTGAGGGGAGGGGTAAGGGGTGGGGGTCGACCACCTCTCCGCTCAAAGCGCAGGCATCCTGATGCCAACCCAGATCACCACCCACGCCATCAAGCGCGCAAGACACCTCCGCCGATCCATGACAGACGGTGAAAAGAAACTCTGGGCCGAGCTCAAGCGGTTCCGACAATGGTACGGCATCCATGCTCGCAAGCAGGTTCCGCTCGGCCCCTACACCGTTGACTTCGCCATCCACGCGCACAGGCTCGTCATCGAAGTCGACGGCGAGCATCATTTCACGCCCTCCGGCCTTCAGCGTGACTCCGTACGCGACGCCTGGCTGCGAAACGCCGGCTATCGCGTCGTGAGGTTCACGACCGGCGAGATCTCCGATCAGTTCGACGGCTGCGTGGAGCAGCTTCTATCCGAACTCGCCGTCACCAGACACTTTTCACCTGTCTTCCAAGGTGTCGCGACCACACCCGCCAACCTCGCTCCAACCTAGCGAAAGCGACCATCTTTGACGGGCAATAAAAACACGGGGAACTCCATGTCCAAAGTCATCAAGAACGGCACGATTGTCACCGCAGACCGCACCTACAAGGCGGATGTGCTGATCGAGGGCGGTGTCATCAGCAAGATCGGCCAGAACCTGTCCGGCGACGAAAGCTTCGACGCCACGGGCTGCTATGTCATGCCCGGCGGCATCGACCCGCATACGCATCTCGAAATGCCGTTCATGGGCACCTATTCCGCCGATGATTTCGAAAGCGGCACGCGCGCGGCCCTTGCCGGCGGCACCACGATGGTAGTGGACTTCTGCTTGCCGAACCCCGGCCAGTCGCTGCTCGATGCGATCAAGATGTGGGACAACAAGTCGGTCAAAGCTGCGACCGACTACACCTTCCACATGGCGATTACCTGGTGGGGCGAGCAGGTGTTCAACGAGATGGCCGAGGTGGTCAATCGCGGCATCAACACCTTCAAGCATTTCATGGCCTATAAGGGCTCGCTGATGGTGGATGATGATGAGATGTTCTCGTCCTTCCAGCGTTGCAGCGATCTCGGCGCGCTGCCGCTGGTTCACGCCGAAAATGGCGATGTGGTCGCGGCGCTTAGCCAGAAGCTGCTTGCCGCCGGCAACAACGGGCCGGAAGCGCACGCCTATTCGCGACCGGCGGAAGTTGAGGGCGAGGCGACCAACCGCGCCATCATGATCGCCGACATGGCCAACTCGCCCCTTTATGTCGTGCATGTCTCGTGCGAGCAGAGCCACGAAGCCATTCGCCGCGCGCGCCAGAAGGGCATGCGCGTGTTCGGCGAGCCGCTGATCCAGCATCTCGTGCTCGACGAAACCGAATACATGAACAAGGATTGGGACCACGCTGCTCGCCGCGTGATGAGCCCGCCCTTCCGCAACAAGCAGCATCAGGATTCGCTTTGGGCTGGCCTGCAATCCGGCTCGCTTCAGGTCGTCGCCACCGATCACTGCGCCTTCACCACCGAGCAGAAGCGCACCGGCCTGAACGACTTCACCAAGATCCCGAACGGCACCGGCGGCTTGGAAGACCGGCTTCCGGTTCTATGGACCCGCGGTGTCGTCACCGGACGGCTGACCATGAACGAGTTTGTGGCGGTGACCTCCACCAACATCGCCAAGATTCTCAACATGTATCCCAAGAAGGGCGCCATCCTTGAAGGGTCGGACGCTGATATCATCGTATGGGACCCGAACCGCTCCAAGACGATCTCGGCCGGCAGCCAGCAATCGGTGATCGACTACAACGTGTTCGAAGGCGTCGAAGTCACCGGCCTGCCGCGCTTCGTGTTCACGCGTGGCGAAGTGGCGATCACTGAAGACAAGGTCGATGCCAAGCCGGGACATGGCGAGTTCGTGGCGCGTGAGCCCTTTGCTGCGGTCAACCGCGCGCTGTCGACCTGGAAGGAAATCACCGCCCCGCGCAAGGTCGAGCGCGCGGGCATCCCCGTTTCGGGGGTTTGACACCCTTTCATGGACATCCAGGCCAGCCATCAAAGCCACGCCACCGCCTCTGCTCCTTCCGTCATCTCGGCGGCAGGGCTTGGGCTCACATTCCAGACCAATGACGGCCCGGTGCGCGCCCTGGCGGACGTCGATCTCGCCATCAACAAGGGTGAGTTCGTTTCCTTCATCGGCCCGTCGGGTTGCGGCAAGACTACCTTCTTGCGTGTCATCGCCGATCTCGAACAGCCGACCGACGGCACGATCAGCATCAACGGCATGAGCCCGCGCGAGGCCCGCGAGCGGCGCGCTTACGGCTATGTCTTCCAGGCGGCCGCGCTTTACCCCTGGCGCACGATCGAGAAGAACGTCGCGCTGCCCCTGGAGATCATGGGCTTTTCGGATGCCGAGAAGCGTGAGCGCATCGCCCGCACTTTGGCGCTGGTGAACCTCACCGGCTTCGAGAAGAAGTTCCCGTGGCAGTTGTCAGGCGGCATGCAGCAACGCGCTTCCATCGCCCGCGCCTTGTCCTTCGATGCCGATCTGCTCCTGATGGACGAACCCTTCGGCGCGCTGGATGAGATCGTGCGCGATCACCTCAACGAGCAGCTGCTGCAGCTTTGGGGGCGCACGGACAAGACGATCTGCTTCGTGACCCACTCCATCCCGGAAGCCGTTTATCTATCGACGCGCATCGTCGTGATGTCGCCGCGACCGGGGCGGGTAACGGATGTGATCGAGTCCACCCTGCCGCGCGAACGACCGCTCGACATCCGCGAAACACCGGAATTCCTTGCCATCGCCGCGCGCGTCCGCGACGGCCTGCGCGCCGGCCACTCCTATGATGATTAGGCGCGTAAAGCCATGAGCGAGGCACGCGGCAACAGGATCATCCCCGTTCTGGTCATGCTGATCGCGATCATCGCGATCTGGTATGCCGGCACCTACTTCATGAATGCGCCATTCCAGCGCGACCTCGACCGAAGGGCAGGGGTGGAGCGTTCAAGCAGTGATTTGTTCATCGCGACCATGACGCAGCCCAAGCCGACGCTGCCCGCGCCGCATCAAGTCGCCACCAACTTCTTCGAAAACACCTTTCTGCGGAAGATCACCAGCAATCGCAGCCTGATTTATCATGCCGGCGTGACGCTTTCCTCGACCCTGCTCGGCTTCGTGATCGGCACTGTGCTGGGCATCCTGATTGCGGTCGGCATCGTGCATTTCACCTCGCTCGACCGCAGCCTGATGCCCTGGATCATCGCTTCGCAGACGATCCCCATCCTGGCGCTGGCGCCCATGATCATCGTGGTGCTGGCGGCGGTGAACCTCACTGGCCTGCTCCCGAAGGCGCTGATTTCGACCTATCTCTCGTTCTTCCCCGTCGCCGTCGGCATGGTGAAAGGTCTGCGCTCGCCCGAGATCATCAATCTTGATCTCATGCACACCTATCATGCCTCCAAGGCGCAGACCTTCTGGAAGCTCCGACTGCCGGCTTCCGTGCCGTTCCTGTTCGCGTCCATGAAGGTGGCGATCGCGGCCAGCCTCGTGGGCGCAATTGTCGGCGAATTGCCGACGGGCGCGGTCGCCGGCATCGGCTCCAAGCTGCTGGCCGGTTCTTATTACAGCCAGACGATCGACATGTTTGCGGCCCTTGTCGCTGGCAGCCTCGTGGCCGTGCTTCTCGTCACCGCTGTCGATATCGTCGGCGCCATCGTGCAACGCCGCATGGGAGCGCGACCGTCATGATGCGCGCTTTATCCTGGCAGTGCCTTACCGCCGTGCTCCTTCTTCTAGCGGCACTCTTCCAACTGCCCTTAGCCAATGTGCCGATCGCAATGACGGCACCAGCAGTCGCATGGACCACGCTGATCCTGGTCTATGGGTTCCTGATCGCCGGCATCGTGATCGATACCTTTGTGCGAGCGCGTTTGTGGCGTGGCATCGCCTTGTTCTTCTGCGCCCATCTCGCCACCGTCTTTCTGTTCACCCTGATTTCGGATGAAAACGGACTGGCGCGCCCGGGCTTTTACGTGGTTCTCGCGGCCTGCTGGCTGCTTGCCTGGCGCTGCGTTGCGGTCTTGTCCGGCCTTCAGCCGCGCAGTCGTGCCGGGCGGATCATCCTTGCGCTGATCATCCCCGCGATCTTCGGCGCCTGGATCCTGATCATCTGGGAAGCCGTCACGCGCGGCCTCGGCATCCCCTTCATCCTCCTGCCGCCGCCGAGCGCAATCTTTGCCAAGCTTGCTTCCTCGCTGTCGGTGATCGCGGCGGATGTGAACCAGACGATCCTGAAGTCAGTGCTCGCGGGTTACATCATGGGCTGCGCATCAGGCTTCGTTGCGGCCATCATTGCCGATCGGTTCCCGTTCATGCGGCGCGGCTTGCTGCCGATCGGCAACCTTGTCTCGGCTTTGCCGATGATCGGCATCGCGCCGATCATGGTGATGTGGTTCGGCTTCGACTGGCAATCCAAGGCCGCCGTCGTCGTCATCATGACCTTCTTCCCCATGCTGGTGAATACGGTGGCCGGGCTTGCCGTCACCTCGACGATGGAGCGCGATCTGATGCGCACCTATGCGGCTGGTTATTGGCAGACCCTGTTCAAGCTGCGCCTGCCGGCGGCCGGCCCGTTCGTCTTCAACGCGCTCAAGATCAACTCGACTCTGGCGCTGATCGGCGCGATCGTGGCTGAGTTTTTCGGCACGCCCGTGGTGGGCATGGGGTTCCGCATCTCAACCGAAGTCGGCCGCATGAATGTCGACATGGTTTGGGCGGAAATCGCAGTGGCCGCGATCATCGGCTCACTGTTTTATGGCGGGGTGGCTTTGGTGGAGAGAGCCGTCACGTTCTGGCATCCGTCTTTCCGGACCGGGAAGGCGTAACTTCAGAGGGAACAAGAAAAATGAAGCATCTGACGGGAATTCTGATGGCGAGCGCGCTGTCGATGGCGGCCCTGCCGGCCTTTGCGGCCGACGAGGTCACCTTGCAGCTGAAGTGGGTCACGCAGTCCCAGTTCGCCGGCTATTACGTGGCCGAGGAAAAAGGCTTCTACGACGACGAAAACCTCGACGTCACGATCAAGCCGGGCGGGCCGGACATCGCGCCGGAGCAGGTGATCGCCGGTGGTGGCGCCGATGTGATCGTGGACTGGATGGCGCCGGCGCTCGCTGCGCGCGACAAGGGCGTGAAGCTCATCAACATCGCGCAGCCCTATCAGAAGTCGGGCCTGGAGATGATCTGCCCCAAGGATGGTCCGGTGAAAACCGAGGCCGATTTCAAGGGCAAGACGCTCGGCGTCTGGTTCTTCGGCAACGAATATCCGTTTTATGGCTGGATGAACAAGCTCGGCCTGTCGACCGAAGGCGGGCCAGATGGCGTGACCGTTCTGAAGCAGTCCTTCGACGTGCAGCCGCTCGTCCAAAAGCAGGCCGACTGCATCTCGGTTATGACCTATAACGAATACTGGCAGGCGATCGATGCCGGCTTCAAGGCGGAGGACCTGCTCGTCTTCAACTACACCCAGCTCGGCAACGACATGCTGGAAGACGGCCTTTACGTCATGGAAGACAAGCTGTCGGACGCCGCTTTCAAGGACAAGATGGCGCGCTTCGTGAAGGCTTCCATGAAGGGCTGGAAATACGCCATGGAAAACCCGGACGAGGCAGCCGAGATCGTGGTCGACAATGGCGGCCAGGACGAGAACCACCAGAAGCGCATGATGGGCGAAGTCGCCAAGCTGCTCGGCGACGCATCCGGCAAGCTCGATCCGGCCGCTTACGAGCGCACGGCCAAGCTGGTGGTGGACCAGAAGATCGTGAGCAAGGCGCCGGAAGGTGGCTACACCACCGAGATCTTTGATGCCGCCAGCAAATAGGCCGGCGCTTCATCAACCAAAGAAAAGGGCGGCTCGGGGCCGCCCTTTTTGCGTCTTCATGCTGCGATCCAGCCGGATCAGTGCGCGGCGGCCGCACCCGGAGCATGAATGCCGGCCCAGCCCAGGTAGTCGGCGAGGAAGCCGAGCTGTTCAGGGAACTCTGCGATCGCGCCATCGAGCATCATTTTCAGCGCGACGTAGAGAATGACGAGCAGGCCGATCCAGGCGATCCAGCGATACTTGTGCAGGAGGCGCGCGACGTAAGAAGCGGCGAGGCCCATCAGCGCGATCGACAGGATCAGGCCGATGATCAGGACGGTCGGATGCTCCATTGCGGCGCCGGCCACAGCCAGCACATTGTCGAGCGACATGGACACGTCGGCGATGACGATCTGCATCGCAGCCTGGGCAAAGGTCTTGCGCGGACCGCGGGCAACGCCGTCGTCGCGGCCTTCCAGGGCTTCATGCGCTTCGTCTTCCTCATCGGGCGAAACGCTGAGCTCGCGATACATCTTCCAGCAGACCCACAGGAGCAGCAGTCCGCCGGCAATCAGCAGGATGCCGCCGATGGCCAGAAGCTGGCTGGTGATCAGCGCGAAGATGATGCGCAGCACGGTGGCCGCGATGATGCCGACGAGGATCGCCTTCTTGCGCTGGTCGGCCGGAAGGCCGGCGGCGGCTAGGCCGATGACGATCGCGTTGTCGCCGGCCAGCACGAGGTCGATCGCCATGACCTGAAGGAGGGCCAGAAGTCCGGCACCCGTAAAAATTTCCATGACTCTCCCGCCTCGAACCAGTGCTTTTGTGCGGCCTGTATAAAGGCCGCATTCACGGATCAAAAGAGCATTTGTTGCCCTTTTCGCTCAGCATCCGCAGCTTTGCTGGGCTGATCAGCGTTTTTCGCGAATGTCGCTCAAGGTCCGGGTCGGCGTCAGCGCTTCTGGGTCCAGCTTGATCTCGATGATAGCCGGCTTGCCGCTTGTTCTCGCCCGATCAAAGGCCGCTGCGAAGTCGGCGGTCGTCTCGACCGTCTCGCCATGCCCGCCGTAAGCCCGCGCCAGAGCGGCAAAGTCGGGATTGTTGAGCGTCGTGCCTGACACGCGGCCCGGATATTCCCGCTCCTGATGCATGCGGATCGTGCCGTAGATGCCGTTGTTCACGACGATCACGATGATCGGCAGGTCGTACTGGATGGCGGTGGCGAACTCCTGCCCGTTCATCAGGAAGCAGCCGTCGCCGGCAAAAGCGATCACGTCACGCTCCGGGAACAAGCGCTTGGCGGCAACGGCCGCCGGCGTGCCATAGCCCATCGAGCCGGATGTGGGGGCGGCCTGCGTGGCATAGCGGCGGAACTTGTGGAAGCGATGGATCCAGGTCGCGTAGTTGCCCGCGCCGTTGCATAGGATGGCGTCCTCGCCGAGCACCTCGCCGAGATGCTGCATGATCGGTCCCATCTGCACCGCGCCTGGGCCGGTCTGCGGCGGCGTCGACCAGGCAAGGTAGGCATCGTTGAGCGCCTTGGTGTTCTCCCCCCAAGTCGGCGCTGCCTTCGGCTTCAACGCGGCAAAGGCATGCGCGAAGGCTTCCGGTGAGGCGTTGATGGCGAGCGTCGGGCGATACACGCGTCCAAGCTCATTGGCGTCCGCATGCACATGCACCAGCGTCTGATCGGGGTAGGGGCTTTTCATCAGGGTGTAGTCGGAAGACGGCATCTCGCCGAAGCGCCCGCCCACCAGCAGCACGAGGTCGGCCTGTTTGATCGCAGTAGCCAGCTTCGGGTTCGGTCCGATACCGACATCGCCGGCATAGTTGGGATGGCTGTTGTCGAACAGCATCTGGCGGCGGAAGGAACAGCCGACTGGCAGGTTCCAATTTTCGACGGCCTTGGTGAAGGCGGCAACGGAACTCTCGCTCCAGCGCGTGCCGCCAAGTATGACGAAGGGCCGCTCGGCCTTTTCAAGCAGCGCCTGCAACTCGTCCATCTGTGCCGCACCCGGCTCGGTTTCCACCGGCGTGTAGGGCAAGGCGGCAGGTGCCTCGACTTCGTCCAGCAGCATGTCTTCGGGCAAGGCGATGACGACCGGTCCGGGACGGCCGGAGGTGGCGACCGCGAAGGCACGCGTCACCAGTTCAGGAATGCGCGCGACGTCCTCGATCTCGACAACCCATTTGGCCAGCGAGCCGAATACCGCCTTGTAGTCGACCTCCTGAAACGCCTCGCGATGCCTGATGCCGCGCGCGATCTGCCCGACGAACAGGATCATCGGCACTGAATCCTGCATCGCGATGTGAACGCCGGGCGAGGCGTTGGTGGCACCGGGACCGCGCGTCACGAAGCAGATACCAGGCCGGCCGGTCAGCCGGCCTTCGCTATCGGCCATCATCGCCGCGCCGCCTTCCTGGCGGCAGATGATGGTGTCGATGGGCGAGTCATGCAGCGCATCGAGAACGGCGAGGTAGCTTTCGCCCGGCACGCAGTAGATCTGTTTGACGCCGTTTGCCTCGAGTGCGTCGACGATAAGCTGGCCGCCGGTCTGCATGCTGGTCCCCCACAAGCTCTGATGATGCTTGCCTAACAAGCCTGAAGCCGGCTGTCACCGCGTTGCGGTGACGCGATCCGCCCAAGCCAGAAAATCAGCGGTGATGATGTTTCGATTCAACTCGTTGAGGGATTCGTGGCGCGTTTGCTCGTAAAGCCTTGTTTCCAGATTCGAAAAGCCGAGCCGCGTCAGCCGTTCCGCAAGCGCGCGCGGGGCCTTACCGTTCTCGGATGCGGGATCTTCCATCCCGCCGACCAGTTGCAGCGGCAGACTCCTGGGCACTGACTTGAACCCGGCATCATCCGCGCCGGAAAAGATCAGCGCGAGCAGGTCCTGCCACAGCGAAACGCTAGCGTCCCACCCGCACAGCGGGTCGGCGATGTAAGCGTCGACCTCGGACGCATCATGGCTCAACCAGTCGAACTCTGTGCGGGCATGCGGAATGGCCTTCCCCCAGGCGCGAAAGGTCAATCGCGGCAGCATCTGTGAAGGCACGTCCGAACCCATTCGGAAGCGCTCAAAGCCAAGCAAGACACGGGCGAGGCGGCCTTGCAGACCGGCGGAAAAGTTGGCGTTCCAGATCGCCGCCGCCTGCATCTTCTCAGGGTAGCGCTGCACCAGGTTGAGCGCGATAAGCCCGCCCATGGAATGGCCGAAGCAGATCACCGGCAGTCCGGGATAATCCCTGGCAGCCAGATCAAGCACGGCCGCCGCATCGTCCAGCACCAGCCGCGCTCCATCATCACCAGCAAAGCGGCCGAGCGGCGCGCCGGGTGCCTTGGTCGCACCGTGTCCGCGATGATCATGCGCCAGCGTATGGTAGCCGCGTTCCGCCAAGGCGTCAGCAAACCGCGCGTAGCGTCCGGCATGTTCAGCAAGGCCGTGATTGATCTGCACCACGCCGCGCGGCTCATGCGCCTCCTTGCGATAGAGCCGCAAGGCCGCCCCGGATGGCGTTTTCAGCGTCTCGACCCGGTCGAAACTCATGCCGGGTTCCCACAGGCGTGCCGCCATCTGCCCTTACGCATTGCCCCGATCCTCCCTTTGGCTTACATAGCGCGCAATTCACCGCACGATCAGGGATTGGAATAGCGCGCAATGGCACGCCAGTTCATCTATCATATGTCCGGCCTGTCCAAGGCCTATGGCACCAAGAAGGTGCTCGAAAACCTTCATCTGTCTTTCTATCCGGATGCCAAGATCGGTATCCTCGGCCCGAACGGCGCCGGCAAGTCGACCGTCCTGAAGATCATGGCCGGCCTCGACAAGGAGTGGACCGGCGAGGCCTGGCTCGCCGAAGGCGCGACCGTCGGCTATCTGGCGCAGGAGCCCGAGCTTGATCCGGCGCTCAACGTCAAGGGCAACGTCATGGAAGGTGTCGCCAAGAAGACGGCGATCATCGACCGCTACAACGAACTCATGATGAACTACTCGGATGAAACGGCTGACGAGGCCGCCAAGCTGCAGGACATCATCGACGCCCAAAACCTGTGGGATCTCGAACAGCAGGTCGAGATGGCGATGGAAGCCCTTCGCTGCCCGCCGTCAGATGCCGATGTGACGCAGCTGTCGGGTGGTGAGCGCCGCCGCGTGGCACTGTGCCGTCTGCTTCTGCAGCAGCCGGACCTGCTCCTCCTCGACGAGCCGACCAACCATCTGGACGCCGAAACCACCGCCTGGCTCGAAAAGCACTTGCGTGCTTACCCCGGCGCGGTGATGATCATCACCCACGATCGCTACTTCCTCGACAATGTCACGGGCTGGATCCTCGAACTCGATCGCGGCCGCGGCATTCCTTACGAAGGCAACTACACCAAGTATCTCGACGCAAAGGCCAAGCGCCTGATCCAGGAAGGCCGCGAGGACGATTCGCGCCAGAAGGCGATCTGGCGTGAGCGCGAATGGATCGCGTCGAGCCCCAAGGCACGTCAGACCAAGTCCAAGGCCCGCATCAAGGCCTATGAGGATCTGGTTGAACAGGCCGACAGCCGTCGCCCAACCGACACGCAAATCGTCATCCCGGCAGGCGAGCGTCTCGGCCAGGTCGTCATCGAGGTTACCGATCTCGACAAGAGCTTCGGAGATCGTTTGCTGATCGAGGACCTGAACTTCAAGCTCCCTCCAGGCGGCATTGTCGGCGTCATCGGTCCGAACGGCGCGGGCAAGACCACGATGTTCAAGATGATTACCGGCCAGGAAACGCCCGATGACGGCACGATCCGCGTCGGCGAAACCGTGAAGCTCGGTTATGTCGATCAGAGCCGCGATGCGCTCGACCCGAACAAGACCGTTTGGGAAGAGATTTCCGGCGGCGCCGAAGTCATCAAGCTCGGCAAGCACGAAGTGAACAGCCGTGCTTATTGCTCGTCCTTCAACTTCCGGGGCGGCGACCAGCAGCAGAAGGTCGGCAACCTGTCCGGCGGCCAGCGCAACCGCGTCCACCTCGCCAAGATGCTGAAGAACGGCGGCAACGTCCTGCTGCTCGACGAACCGACCAACGATCTCGATACCGAAACCCTCGGCGCGCTCGAAGATGCTCTGGAAGCCTATGCAGGCTGCGCGGTCATCATCAGCCACGATCGCATGTTCCTCGACCGCATGGCCACCCACATGCTCGCTTTCGAAGGCGACAGCCACGTGGAATGGTTCGAAGGCAACTTCGAGGAATACGAGAAGGACAAGGTGCGCCGCCTCGGACCCGAAGCGGTCAACCCAAGCCGCGTTACCTACAAGCGGCTGACGCGGTAAGTCCACATTGCGGGGCGCCTCATGATGCTATACATGTATAGCAAATTGGAGCGCCTCTCATGTTAGCTTTGCGACTTCCAGCCGAACTGGAACAGCGGCTTGAGGATCTTGCCCGCAAGACCGGTCGGACAAAGAGCTTCTACGCGCGTGAAGCCATCGTCGAGCACATCGATGATCTGGAAGACATGTATCTTGTTCGTGAGCGACTGAGCGACGAGCCGGAATATGTTTCCTTTGATGAGGTCGTACAGAATCTGGGTCTCGATCCAGCCGAACTGAAGCGCAATTAGCGGTGGGCTGGAAGGTCCGCTTCGAAAAGCGCGCCGAGAAAGACCTTCGGCGTCTCGGCCACACCGCTCAGGTCCGGATCCTGCAATTCATCCGAGATCGCTTGGTTGAGACGGACAATCCACGCGAGGTCGGCGAGAGCTTGCATGGACCACTTGGCAAGTACTGGAAGTATCGCGTGGGTGAGTATCGTTTGATCGCGGCGCTGGAAGACGACATCGTCACGATCTCGATCATTCGCGTCGGTCACCGTGGAGACGTTTACAGATGACGACCACCCGCGACTGGTCAGCTGCGCAGTATCTGCTTTATGCCGATGAGCGCACGCGGCCGGCGCGCGATCTTCTGGCCCAGATCCCGGTCGACGATGCCAGGCGCGTCGTCGACATCGGTTGCGGGCCGGGCAATTCTACCGAACTCCTCGTTGCGCGCTGGCCTCAGGCCGAAGTCAGCGGCTTCGATACCTCGCCTGCGATGCTGGCGGATGCCCGCAAGCGTTTGCCGGACGTCGCCTTCTTCGAGGGCGACGCGGCGACGTGGATGCCGGACGACGGCACTGACGTCATTTTCGCCAACGCGATCTTTCAGTGGTTGCCGGATCACCAGCAGGTTCTCGCTCGCATCCTTGGCGGCCAAAAGCCCGGCGCGGTGCTGGCGGTGCAAATGCCTGACAATCTGGCCGAGCCGACGCATCGCCTGATGAGCGAAACCGCCCGTGCCATGCCGTTCGCTGCCAAGCTCGCGGACGCCGCGCGCGATCCACTGCCGCCGGTCTCGACCTATTACGATGCCCTGACCGCCTGCGGCGGATCTGTCGATATCTGGCACACCATCTACAATCACCCGATGAAGGATGCGGCGGCGATCGTGGAATGGGTCAAGAGCACGGGCTTGCGACCGTTCCTCGCGCCGCTGAATGACGGTGAACAGGCGCAGTTCCTGCATGCCTACCAGGCGGCGATCGATGCCGCCTATCCATCGACCGCCGATGGCACGCGGCTGCTGCGCTTTCCGCGCCTGTTCATAGTCGCCCGCAAGAGCTAGCTCCGCATTGCCTGTCATGGTTAAAGCCGCTTAAATAAGCCTGACTTGAATTAGCTCGCACTTGTTCCCAAGCTTGTGCGAGGTCAGGAAGAACAAGCATGAAGCGCGTGGTCATCAGCGGCATCGGGGCCGAAATCCCGTCTGCCTCCATCAGCAATGATGATCTGGTGGCGACGTTCAATGGCTGGGTCGAGCGAGAAAATATCGGCCGCACTGAACGCGGTGAGCCGTCGCTGCCGGGCTCCACCAGCGCCTTTATCGAACACGCCTCCGGCATTCGCGCCCGCCGCGTGCTCTACCCCGAAGGCGTGCTCGACATCGACCGTATGGCGCCGGTCATGCCGCGGCGCGAAGACCATGAAGTGTCCATCCAGGCCGAGTTCGCCGCTGCCTCCGCGCGCAAGGCGCTGGCGGATGCGGGCCGGGCCGCTGCCGATGTCGACATGGTCATCTGCGCCTCGTCGCATCTGCAGCGCATGTATCCGGCGGTCGGCATCGAGATCCAGCAGGTGCTGGGAACGTCGGGCTCGGCGATCGATCTCAGCCTTGGCTGCTCTTCCGCCGCCGGCGGTCTGCATACCGCCTTTAACCTCGTGCGCTCCGGCGCGCAGAAGAGCGTGCTGGTTTGCACGCCCGAGCTGATTACCGGCCATCTCAACTTCCGCGACCGGCAAACCCACTTTATCTTCGGCGACGCCTCCGTGTCCCTGCTGGTGGAAGCGCTGGACGATGGCGAAGAGCGGGAAGGCTGCTTCGAGGTGCTGGACACCCGCCTGTGGACCCAGTTCTCCAACAATATCCGCTCCAACTTCGGCTATCTCGCCCGGCTCACCCAGGCCAATCCGTCCGTGCTGGACATGGAAGGGCTCATGATCACGCAGCTCGGCAACAAGGTGTTCAAGGAAGTCACCCATGCCGGGCACGAATTCATCATCGACTTCCTGCGCGACAACGGCCAGACGCCGGAGGATATTCGCCGCTTCTGGCTGCATCAGGCCAATGCGCGCATGAACGGCATGATCCTGCGCCTGGCTTTCGGGCGGGATGTGGACAATGACCGGGCGCCGATCGTCCTGGGCGAACTCGGCAACACCGCTGCGGCCGGCGTCATCGTGGCTCTGGATTTGCATCATCGCGACATGCAGCGTGGCGATTATGGGCTGATCTGCGCTTTCGGCGCTGGTTATTCGATCGGCGGCGCGCTGTTGCGCCGGCTGTGATCCACTCAGCGCGCTGATGGGTCGTTCAGCGCAATTGGCTGGACAGGCAAATGCTGTCGCTTCATGGATGAAGCTCGCTCAACCGGACCGCTTTCCGATGCACGATCTGTTTCCGCGCACGCTCGACGACTTTCAGATCAAGCCCGCCAAGAAGCTGACAGGGCAGGTGGCCGGCCTGTTCGTGGCGCCCAATCGCGACTTCGTCACGCAAGCAGTCGACAGCCTCGACCTCACCTTCGAAGGCATATCTGGCGATTATCACGAAGGTTTCACCCGTCGCTCAGGCGGGCGCGAGCCGTGGTATCCGCGCAAGACCGAGATGCGCAACGAGCGCCAGTTGTCTCTCGTCGCGCCTGATGAACTGGCCGAGATTGCCCGCCGTATGGATCTGCCGCAAGTGCGCGCAGAATGGGTCGGCGCCAACCTTCTGATCGACGGCGTGCCGCATCTCTCCATGCTTCCGGCTGGGACGCTGATGTTCTTCAAAAACGGCGTGACGCTGAAGATCGATGCCCAGAACGGCCCATGTAGGGATGCCGGTCGTGCCGTGGGCGAGGGTGCCGGTGTGGCTGATGTGCAGGGTGCTGCGCTGCTCTTCCCGAAGGTCGCCAAACGCCTGCGCGGCATTGTTGCCTGGGTGGAAAAGCCCGGCACGATCCAGGCAGGCGAAACGGTGTCGCTTCGCCTGCCCGAACAGTGGATCTATTGAGCTTCAAGCCTTGCGGTTGCTGCCCGCACCCTGAGCCAGAACCGCGACGTGGTCCCATTCCTCCCAAAGCGCGATGCGCTTGGCATATTCCTGCTTGATCATTGGCAAACCGACATCGCCGAAGAACACGCGCAGCGGCGGTTCAGCCGCATCGACGACCTTGAGAATAGCCTCAGCCGTCGCTTCAGGATCGCCTGCCGCCGTGTTGCCACGACGCGCCTTGCTGTTTTCGCGCACGCTGTCATAAGCGGCAATCGACTTGGCGTGCTTGGCGGAAGGGCCGCCCCAGTCTGTCGAGAAGCCCGACGGCTCGACCAGCGTCACATGAATGCCGAACCCTGCCACTTCCTGTGACAGCGTCTGGCTGAAGCCTTCCAGCGCCCATTTCGAGGCATGGTAGAGGCCGACGTTCTGGAAGGCGTTGACACCGCCGATCGAGGACACCTGGATGATGTGGCCCGCCTTCTGTTCGCGCATGATCGGCAGCGCTGCCTGCGTCACCCACAAGGCACCGAACACATTGGTCTCGATCTGCGCGCGCGCGTCTTCTTCCGACACTTCTTCAACCGCACCGAACAGGCCGTAGCCGGCATTGTTGACGACGATGTCGAGGCGTCCGAACTTGGCTTTCGCCTCGGCGATGGTGGCGTTGACCTGCGCCTTGTCGGTCACGTCCAGCGTCAGGGCCAGGACGCTGTCGCCATACTGGTCGACCAGCGGCTGCAAGGTCGAAGCGTCGCGCGCCGTGGCGGCAACCTTGTCGCCGCGTGCGAGAGCGGCTTCCGCCCAGATGCGGCCGAAGCCCTTGGATGATCCCGTGATGAACCAGACTTTCGATGCCATGATGAAAGGCCTTTCTGAAAGTCGCGCCTGAAAAAAGCGCGTGAGGAATGAATGATGTGAAAAGCGGTTTTCACCGCAATCCGTAGATGCGACCTCAGCGCAGCGGTTCAAGGGGCAGGGCGATAAGCAGCGTCATTCGCTCTCGTCGGCATCGAGCAGCCGCGTTGCGCGCCATGTCGTCAGCACCTCGTTGACATCATCCAGCACGAAGAAGCGCGCCGCGTCGCGATCATAGCCCTCATCCATCAGGGCATCATACTCGGTGTGCTGATGGCGCACATGAGCAAGCGTGGTCAGCCACACCGCAATCGACGGCGGCAGATCGGCCATGCGCCGCTGACTTGCCTCAAAACGGATCGCCTCGATATCGGCATAGGGCGCGCCGGGCAGAAGCAGCGTCAACGCCTTGGCGATCGCCTTGTGCCGGCCGGTGGCAAAGCGCACCATCAGCCCTCAAGATCCGGTCGGTCGCTCGACGCGAAGTAAGGCTTGATGTCGATCACCGGCGTGCCGTCCAGCACATCGAGCCCTTGCAGCACCAGCCGGCCCTCCGCCATGTCCACCGACACCAACCGCGCCACATGCAGCCCGATCGGGTTTGGCCGGACCGGCGAGCGCAAGGCAAAGGTGCCGCGCGGCTCGTCGGCATGGCGCGGCTGCTGCACGATCAGATCGCGCGCGCTGCGATGCAGCCAGGTCAGGATGATGACGTGGCTGTGAGCCTCAAGCCCGAGCAACCCCTCGCGATACTCCTTATCGACCAGCACCTGCGCGGGCACCTTCCGCTCGCGCGCTTGTCCCATGTTCTTCGGGCAGTCTCCGCGTTGCGTCCAAGCTGTCTCCGCCTTGCCGATGAACACCAGATGCGCATCGGTCGCACGCGTGCCGGGATCGAACGGCAAAGCGCGTTCGCGAGCGCGGATCGTCGTCAGCACGGCGGTGTCAGGATCGTCAGTCATTTTCTGCCTTCACTGCGACATAGCCATTGCAACTCACCATGGCATGACATAAACATATCTTTATGTCTCTTACCCATTTGGGAGATCGTTGATGTCAGACAAGCTCGAACTGTTGACCCTTGTAGATACGTTGAAGGCAGCGGCCGAATCCAGCCGTTTGCGGATTCTGTTTCTGTTGGCGTCCGGCGATCTCACCGTCAGCGATCTGACCGCGATCCTCAACCAGTCGCAGCCGCGCGTGTCCCGCCATCTCAAGCTCCTGCAGGAAGCGGGCCTTGTCGATCGCTACCAGGAAGGCTCCTGGGCCTTCTTCCGGCTGGCCGAATCCGATGGCGCGCGCGAACTGATCCTCGGCCTGCTCGCCCGCATTGCCGATGACGATCCGCTGGTGGAGCGCGACATCGAGCGCCTATTCGGCGTGCGCCAGAAGCGGCAGGAAAAAGCGACGCGTTATTTCCGCTCCAACGCATCGAGCTGGGATGAAATCCGCTCGTTGCATGTGCCGGACAAGGCCGTTGAGGCCGCTCTGCTCGATCTCGTCGGCACGCGGCCCTTCCAGTCGATGGTCGATCTCGGCACCGGCACCGGCCGTCTGCTCGAACTGTTCGCGCCGCTGTATCGCCGTGCCGTTGGCATCGATATGTCGCGCGAAATGCTCGCCGTCGCCCGCGCCAATCTGGAACGCGCTGGCATCACCAATGCACAGGTGCGCCAAGGCGACGTTTATGCGCCGCCGGTGGACCGCGACGCCTTCGACCTCGTGACCGTCCATCAGGTGCTCCACTATCTCGATGATCCCGCATCCGTTGTGAAGGAAGCCGCCAAGCTGTTGCGTCCGTCCGGCCGCCTCGTCATCGTCGACTTCGCGCCGCACGGCCATGAGTTCCTGCGCGAAGAGCATGCCCATGCCCGTCTCGGCTTCGCAGATCGGCAGATTGAGGATTGGCTGACGGAAGCCGGCCTTGAACTGGAAGACACGCTCAGTTTCGCACCCGACAACGGCAATCAGGGCCTCACGGTCAAGCTCTGGCTCGGTCGCGATCGCCGCCTGCTGATCGCCGATACCGCCGCTCAATCAGCACGTCACCCCCAAGCAAGCGAGACGGTTTGATGAACCAGCCCAGCTTTTCCCGCCGTCCGGACATCGGTGACCGCGTCCGCGTTTCCTTCGAGTTCTTCCCGCCGAAGACGCCTGAGATGGAAAACCGTCTTTGGGACACGGTGAAGCGGCTCGAGCCCCTTCAGCCGCATTTCGTGTCCGTGACCTATGGCGCCGGCGGCTCGACCCGCGAGCGCACCTTGCGGATCGTTCGTCGCATCATCGCCGAAACTGGTTTGGCTCCGGCAGCGCATCTGACTTGCGTCGATGCCTCTCGTGCCGAAGTGGACGATGTAATCGCCAGCTTCCTCCAGGCCGGCGTCACCCGCTTCGTGGCTCTGCGTGGCGATCCGAGCGCCGGCGTGGGTAGCGCCTATGAACCCCATGCCGATGGCTACACCAACGGAGCCGAGCTCACCGCCGCGCTTCAGCGTCAGGGTGCCACCGACATTTCCGTTTCCGCCTATCCCGAAAAGCACCCGGAAAGCCCGGACTTCGCCACCGATATCGACATGCTGAAGCGCAAGGTCGATGCGGGCGCCACCCGCGCCATCACGCAGTTCTTCTTCGAGAACGACGATTACGAGCGCTATGTCGAGCGCGTGCGTAAGGCCGGCATCTATATCCCGATCGTGCCGGGCATCCTGCCGATCGAAAACTTTCGGCAGGTCGCAAACTTCGCCGGCCGCACCGGCGCGACGATCCCTGCCTGGGTCGCCCAGCGCTTCGAAGGGCTGGACAATGATCGCCAAACGCATGCGCTGGTTTCGGCTGCGGTGGCCGCCGAGCAGGTGCTGGATCTGGTCGAACGCGGCGTGGAGGACTTCCACTTCTACCCCATGAGCCGGGCCGAACTCTCCTTCGCGATCTGCCATCTTATCGGCGTGCGTCCAGTGGAAACCGCCGCTGTTGTGAGCGAGGCGGAAGCGGCATAATCCGGCTAGTCGGCAAAACAGGGTCGAAAACTCGGCACCGTGCTTTATGTTCACCGCAACTGAAGTAAGGACGACCCTGATCTGATGCAGCGTTTTGATACCGCACGGGATGCCGCCATGAAGCTGCGTCCCGACGATCCCATCTACTGCTTCCATCCCGAAGTCCTGAAGGCAGACACCAAGCGGTTCATGGGGCTGTTCCCCGGCAAGACCGCTTATGCCGTGAAGACCAACGGCGAAGAACTGGTGTTGAAGACCCTGGCCGAAGCTGGCGTCCAGACTTTCGATGTCGCGTCGCCCGCCGAGTTCAAGGCTGTCCGCAACGTCGCGCCGGATGCCGAGATGCTCTACATGCATCCGATCAAGGCGCAGTCCGACATTCGCCTCGCGCTCGAAACCTACGGCATCCGCGTCACCGTGGTCGATCATGAAGACGAGATCACCAAGCTGACCCGCGTGGTGCGCGCGCTCGACATCGACCCCGGCCAGATGACCGTGTTCGTGCGGCTCCAGACCAAGGGCCATGCTGCCTACGAATTGTCCAAGAAGTTCGGGGCAGGGCCGGCGCATGCGGTGGAGTTGCTGCAGCGTCTGTCGCGCACGGGCTACAAGGTCGGGCTTTGCTTCCATGTCGGTAGCCAGATCGAAGATCCGGACACCTATGAGCGCGCGCTGGCTTCCGCCGACTGGGTCCGCAACCGCGCCGGTGTTCCGATTGCTGAGCTCGATGTCGGCGGCGGCTTTCCCGCAGAATACGGCCACGATCCCAACCGCAAGACGCCCAACCTGCCATCGCTCGACGAGCTGATGGCGCAGTTGCGCGGCGACATCACCGAATGGGGTTTCGGCGATATGCCGCTGGTGGCCGAACCCGGCCGCGTCATCGTCGCCCGCGCTTTCTCGCTGATCGTGCGCGTCCTCCTGCGAAAAGGCCGCCGGCTCTACATCAATGACGGCATCTGGGCGTCGCTGTCGGATAGCTGGACCGGCAAGATCACGCTGCCCGCCCGCTTCATCCCCGATCCGGCCATCCGTCAGCGCAATGGCGACGAAAACAAGATCGTGCCCTTCAAGGTCTGCGGCGCGACCTGCGATTCCGTCGACATCCTGTCGCGGCCCTTCTGGCTGCCGGAAACCGTTGACACCGGCGACTGGATCGAAATCGGCCACATCGGCGCCTACTCCCTGTCGCTGCGCACCCGCTTCAACGGCTTCTACCCCGACACCTTCGTGCAGGTAGACACCCCCTTCCACGAAGGCGACGCCCCTCAAGGGTTCGCAAGTCTGGAGACGATGGCGGACTGAGTTTTCAGTCCGCGTTTCGGCGCTTCAAGGCCGAACCGCGCGTGAACCATAAACCTCGCGGCGATGTGCGAGGTAGATCACGAGTACAGTCTGGCCGTCCTGCTCACGAAGAGATGTGACAAGGCGGTAGTCACCGACGCGGAGCTTCCAGTATCCAGCCAGCTCAGCGCGATAGGGGATGAGCTTCGTTCTGACATCGTCCACGCTTCGAGCGACGTCAGCACACGCTGGATGCGCGTCTGGACCGCGCGGTCAAGCTCCGCGAACTGCTCGAAGGCACGTGGATGCCATTGAACGACGGCCATTCAGTGATCGAGCCGCAGCCTGCGCATGACCTCGGCATTGGAGATCGGCTCGAAGCCTTCTTCTGCAAGGCCCTTCACGACTGGCGCATCGTCGATCTCTTCGATCCGGTCGAGCAATGCTTCGCGTACCAGCTGCGACGCGCTGACAGATGACGATGACAGCACCTTGTTGAGAAGCGCTTCAGTCGCGTCGTCGAGATCGATGGTGATGCTGGCCATGCCGATGCTCCCTGAAACAACAGTTTAGCACGGCCGCTCAAACCAAGGAAAGCGTCCGCGTTCCTCAGCTCGTGTGCTTGGCGACCCAGGCGCGCCATTCGTTTTGCGTGCCGTTGAAGACGTTGATGTCGGCGTCGCCCTTGATGCCCGGCACCTTGCCCGTGCCGGTATATTGCCAGAACAGGAAGTCCTTGGTGCCGTAGCGGACATGCGGATGGGCCGACACCGAGCGCAGCCACCAGTCATAGCCGGTGAACAGGTCGAGGCGGTTGTCTTCGTAGAAGTCGATCGACGTGTAGATGATCGGCTTCTTGCCGTAATGCTTGGTCAGGCGCTCCAGGAAGATCTTCATTTCCGCGCGCACGACGGATGCCGGCGGGCGCTTCTTGCAGGTCGGCGACATGTGGTTCCATTCCATGTCGAGCACTGGCGGCAGCGAGTTCTTCTCATTCGGCACGTTGCGGATATACCAGTCGGCCTGGTCCTGCGCCGTGCGGCAGAAGTAATAGAAGTGGTAGGCCGCACGCGGTACGCCGGAGGCCTTGGCCTCCTGCCAATGCGTGGCGAACATGTCGTCGACGCGGTCGCCGCCTTCGGTGGCCTTGATGAAGGCGAAGGACACGCCGCTTTCGCGCGCGATGCCCCAGTCGACCGAACCCTGATACTTGGAAACGTCCGTGCCGTGGATGGCATAGGAGGTCGGCGCCAGCGCCTTGTCCCACGGATGCGGCTTGCGGTCGTTGAAGCGGGGATAGGCCAGGCCGGTCTGGAACGAGGTCGTGGTGGTGCGTGTGGCCGTCGGCTTCACATCCGCAAAGTCGTAGCTCGTGGTCGAGCAGGCCGCGACCGAACCCAGCATGGCGAGACCAAGGAGGCTGCGCAGGATCGAATGTTTCAAAGCCACACCAGCTTTCCTCGTTGAACTCAGGCCATCAATGCCGCGAGATGGTAACCAAAGTCTTGCCCGTTTGCACCTTCGTTGCACCGGAAAGCTGCTTCTATCTTGCAGCACGGTCTCCAGTGGCTGATTTTTCCGTGATCAAGGCGCAGACCGTCACAGCAACCTTTTCCGTCAAGCGATCAACTTTATTTGTGATTTGCTAATATAAGGAAGGTTAAGAAGCGGCGGGGTCAGCATCGCCATCGGAATGACAGCATGAATACCACCTATGCCGGCCTTGCCGAGGGTGATCGGGTCTCGCTTGCGGTTGCTGAGATGAGCCGCGTGCGCGTGTGGCGGGCCGAGGCGGATGGCACTCTGCGCAATGGTTTCGGCTGGAAGACCGCCGATGGGAAAGTCGCAACTGCCGAGGACTGGGCATCGTCCATTCACCCGCAGGACCTGGAAACGATCACCGGGATCTGGTTCGACGCCTTCCGCACGGGTTCGCCCTTCGAGCTTCTGTTTCGCGGCCAGCAGGCTGACAAGACCTATCATTGGTACAAGTCCAACGGTCTCCCGCTTCGCGGCGCGAACGGCGACATCGAGGAATGGATCGGGGTCGTTCAGGACATCCAGGACGATCTCGATGCTGCCGACACCGCCCGCGTCAGCGAGGAACGTCTCCGTCTGGCGCTGGAAAGCGGCAATTACGGCGTATGGGATCACGACCTGCAAACCGGCGAGCTCTGGGGCGCCAATGCGGTTGCCCGGTTCATCGACCTGCCAAGCCCGATCGCCAATCTGGAAGACTTGCTGGAGATCGTTCATCCGGACGACCGGCCCCTCATCCTGAGCCGGGTTTCCGCTCAAGGTGCGGGTGAAGACCCACACTTCCGCAACGAATTCAGGATCATCGATCCGAAGACGCAAAGTATCCGCTGGATCGAAGCCATCGGAACGCTCATCGCGAATGGCGACAATCCGCCCAGCCGCAGCCTCGGCCTCATCCGCGAGATCACGGGCGAAAAGATCCAGCGCCAGCGTCTGGAATATGAAGCGCGGCACGATCCGCTCACCGGCCTGCCGAACTGGCGATCCGTGGCGGCTGAGCTGCTGGCGCTTTCCATGGCGAAGCGTTCGGCTGCCCTGATCCTGGTGTGGATCGAAGGTCTTCGTGAAGCAAGCGAGCTCTATGCGCGCAACACCGGTTGGAGCCTGCTGCGTGAAGTGGCGGATCGCTTTCGCAGCGTGTTGCCGAACGGTGAGATGATCGCGCGCACCTCGACGGAACTGGCCGTCGTCGTGCCGGATGCCTCCAGCCAGACGATCGGAGCCGTCGCCGAACGTCTTCAGGAGATGCTGGAACTGCCCTTCGAGGTCGGCGAAGCGCAGGTCGCGCTCAGCGCCCACATGGGCATCGCGCTTTTGCCGGATGACGGCATGATCGGCTCTGAACTGCTTCTTTCGGCAGATCTGGCCCTGGCAAAGGCGAAGTCCGGCATGGTGGGTACGACGTGCCTGTTCACGCCCGCTTTGCGCAATGATGCGCGCCAGGAACATGCGCTCAGCGCGGAACTGCGCCAGGCCGTGCGCGGCGGTGAGTTCGAGCTGTTTTATCAGCCGCAGGTGCGCATGAATGATCATCGCATCATCGGGCTGGAAGCGCTGTTGCGGTGGCACCATCCGCAAAAGGGCATGCTGGCTCCAGCCGCGTTCCTGCCTGTGTTGAAGAAAAGCCCGATGGCCAACCATCTCGGCAAGTGGGTGATTGAGCAGGCTGCGAGAGACATTTCTGCTCTGAATCGCCACCGGAGCGACAGCGAGAAGATCCGCGTCGCCGTCAATCTCTTCTCTCGCCAGTTCGCCACGGGCGATGTTGCCGGCCAGATCGCTGATGCGTTGGCGAGCCACGAGGTCGCGCCGGATCTGTTCGAGATCGAAGTCACCGAACGCGTTATCCTGAGAAACGACGATGGCACGATCCGCTCCACGCTGACCAGGCTGCGCGATCTTGGCTGCCCCGTGGCGTTCGATGATTTCGGCACAGGCTATGCCTCGCTCAGCATGCTCAAGAAGTTCCCGATCACCCGTCTGAAAATCGATCGCGAATTCGTGGAGAACCTGGAGCGCTCGCCCGAGGACGGCGCGATCGTGGATGCGGTTCTGTTTCTTGGCCGCACCTTCGGCCTGTCGATCACGGCGGAGGGCATCGAGTGCAACACGCAAGCCGCCATCCTTCAGGAGCGGGGCTGCGAGGAAGGGCAGGGCTATCTTTTCGGCCGCCCCATGCCGTTGAACGAGGTGAAGACGCTGCTCGGCGCGCATTGAGCTTAGTTAAGACGCAGCCTTCCGCGATCCCCTACATTCATCACCAGCTGTTTCCCAGGCGCTTACCAACGCATGGAAGGTTTGCGCTGCGCGGGCCCTCCCGATCTTCCGGTCGGGAGTTGTTTCCGTTAGAGGTCAAGCATGGATTCGGTCTGGTCTCGTCTCGGCGCTGCTTTGTTGAGCCTTCCGGCACGCGGTGCGTCCGGCATCGGTTCGCTGCTTGAAGCGATCCGCACCATGTTTGTGGGCGACCCCGCGCTGAGACGCCAGGTCGGCTTTTCCGTCGCGATGATCGCATTGTCCGCCAAGATGGCGCGCGCCGATGGCGTAGTGACGCAGGACGAAGTCCGCGCCTTTCACAGGATCTTCGAGATCCCGCCGGACGAGATGCGCAACGTGCAGCGCCTTTACAATCTGGCGCAGGCCGATACGGCCGGCTTCGAGACCTACGCCTATCAGTTGGCCAATTTGTGCGGCAGCGGCGACGACAATTGCCTGCTTCTGCAGGATATCCTCGACGGCCTGTTCTATATCGCGGAGGCCGACGGCATCGTGCATGAGCGCGAGGTGGCGTTTCTCCGCCGCGTTTCCGAAATCTTTCGCATCGATGCGCTGCATTTCGAGCGGCTGCTCGCGCGCCACGCTCGTCCGATGGGGGCTGATCCCTATGCCGTGCTCGACCTTCCGATCGACACCGAGTTCGGCGCCGTGCGCAAGCGCTACCGAACGCTGGTGGCCGAGAACCATCCCGATCGCCTGATCGCGCGCGGCATGCCGGCCGACTTCATCGCCATTGCCACGAACCGGCTGGCTGCCATCAATAGCGCCTATGAGATGATCGAAAGAAGCCAGGTTCCGGCGTGAGCGCATTCCCGGCCGACTTTGCACGGGCAGTGGTGCGGCCGTCGCCGAATTTCGGACCGCGCCGCGATTGCGAGCGGCCGAGCCTCATCATTCTTCATTACACCGGGATGATCACGGGGCAGGCCGCCGAGGACTGGTTGTGCGTGCCCGAAAGCGAGGTGTCCTCGCATTACCTCGTTCATGAAGATGGGTCCGTCGTGCAGATGGTGCGCGAAGCCGACCGCGCCTGGCATGCCGGGCGTAGCATTTGGGGCGGAAATGCGGACATAAATTCGCATTCCGTCGGCATCGAGATCGTCAATCCCGGTCATTTTCTTGGCTACACGCCATTTCCAGACGATCAGATCGCTGCTGTGGTCGATCTGTGCCGCGACATTGCGACACGTCACGCGATGCTGCCCGAAGGCATTCTGGCGCATTCCGATGTGGCTCCTGGACGCAAGATCGATCCGGGCGAACTCTTCCCCTGGGCCTCCCTCCACGCTGCCGGGATCGGGCATTTCGTGCAGCCTGAACCGATCGGCGACGACCTTCCATTTGGCCTCTGCGCAACGTCGCCCGACGTAGCCAAAACCCAGCAGATGCTAGCCGACTACGGTTATGGCATCCAAGTCAGCGGTGTTCTGGATGAGGCGGCACGCATCGTTGTGGAAGCCTTTCAGCGGCACTTCCGACCGGAACGTGTTGATGGCCTGATCGACCGCTCGACGCGTCTCACGCTCAGCCGGTTGCTTAGAAACCTACCTGTGTCGCCATCGGTTTGAACGATCACGCAATATTACAGTAACTCGATCAACGTTACTTCCTACACCATTTTTGATGCAACTTTTCCCGGCATCTCATAACTCATCCGACGCCGGGCTGGGTTCTGACCCCCTCGGCCAGTGCAGCGTAAGCCGGGAAATCCGGCAGTCAGATCAGTACAGGTATCGATGACAAGCAGGACCGTGTTTGCGGTGGCCGTGGCCGCCGGGTTGACGACGTTTGCCCAAATGGGCGCAGCTCAAGCCGATGGTCGCGATTTCTTCGCGAACAGGGCCGTCGACCCGACGGTAACGGGATCGATCGGCAAGGAAGCCAAGGGGAAGGAGGTTGCCGAGACGGTTACCACGACGACCTCTTCCAAGGGCTATGCCAACCCACACCGTCCCGCACTCACGGCTGTGGAACGCTCCAGTCAGAAGAAGTTCTCCGCTCTGCCAGGCGTGAAGCCGCTGTCTCTGGACGACGGCGAAGTGCCGGTTGCCGAAAAGGCGGTGGTGAACGGGCGCAAATATTCCACGATCGTGTCGCGCTACGCTTCGGCCTATGGCGTGCCCGCCAACCTGGCCCATGCGGTGATCAGCGTTGAAAGCAATTACAACGAGGCTGCTCGCGGCAGCGCCGGTGAAATCGGCCTCATGCAGATCAAGCCGGCAACGGCGCGCATGCTCGGCTACACCGGCAGCGCCAAGGGGCTCTACGACCCCGACACCAACATCAAGTGGGGCATGAAGTATCTCGCTATGGCGCACGATCTGGGCGGCGGCACCACCTGCGGCACGATCCTGAAATACAATGCCGGCCACGCGGCAACCCGCATGAATCCGATCTCGGCGGCTTACTGCGCCAAGGTGAAGCGCAAGCTCGGCAGCGCCTGAGTTCACGGGGAAGGCTTGCTTTTCGCTGGCGGTCATCCTTTAAGGCACTGCCAGCCGGCCGGGCGGCCGCAGCCGCAAGCACCGAAAGGTCGCGGCTGAGGAAAGTCCGGGCTCCGGGAAACACGGTTCCGGCTAACGGCCGGCGGGGGCGACCCCAGGGAAAGTGCCACAGAAAGCAAACCACCTCGGCGACCGGCCTTCGGGCCGGTTCTAACGAGGTAAGGGTGAAAGGGTGGGGTAAGAGCCCACCGCGAGCCTGGCAACAGGATCGGCACGGTAAACCCAACCGGGAGCAAGACCGAATAGGGATGGCGCGAAGGGCAACCTTCGGGGCGGTTTCCAGCCTTGTCATCCGGGTAGGTTGCGTGAGGCGCATGGCAACATGCGTCCAAGAAGAATGGCCGCCACGTTTCTGCCTTTGCGGGCAGGGGCCATACAAAACCCGGCTTATAGGCCGGCTGGCATTTTCATCTCCCTCATCCTCAGAGCCGCGCACCCTCCGCTGGGGGGTGCCTCCTCGCGGCGTGCTTTCATCGTCGCAGCGGTCCGCCTTTTCTGCTGTTGGCAACACTTTGTTAGCCTTAACGGCGGATAAACGGGGTCCACCTGCTTCAACGGAGATGCACGTCCAGACTCAGCCTCGCACCAGCCACAAAGCCCCGTTCCCATTGACGCCCATAGGGCCCCATGGTATCCCAAATGCAGTTTCGTTTGTTGTCCCAGTATCCTCAGGAAGCGAAGGCGATCCGGTTGCCGCAATGGCGGCTGGAGGATCGAGCCGCGTCTGCAATCTGGTCCGAGACAAGCGGTTGCGGGAAGGTTGGTTGCTGCGTCGACGCGATGACGGGCAGCTTCAGGAGAATGGTTTCGGCGCGCAATGCAGCGGTTTCTGTCCAGCGCGGTAAACAAGATCGACGCGAAAGGTCGCGTATCGGTGCCCGCGCATTTCCGCTCCATCATCCAGAGCCGCGGCTATGCGGAACTTTACGCGCTGCGCTCGCTGGACACGCCGGCGCTGGATGTCGGCGGACCGGATCTGCTGGACCAGTTCGAAGCGCGCATTGCGCAGGAAGATCCGCTCTTACAAACGGCGGACGATCTTTCCTTCTTTTATCATGGGGACGGCGCCTTTCTGCGCTTCGACAGCGAGGGGCGCATCAGCGTGACGGATTTCATGCGCGATCATACCGGCATCACGACGGACGTGGCCTTTGTGGGCCGTGGCAACTGGTTCCAGATCTGGGAACCGACGCAGCTGGCGACCCATGCCGCCGCCGTTCGCGCCCGGCTTCTGGCGCGCAAGCGTCGCGCGGACGCGTCTGGCAATCAGGATGGTTCGGCATGAGTGCGGATCACGGTGCCCTCCAGGCCGATCACGCGCGCCACGTTCCGGTTCTCCTGAAGGAAGTTCTGGCAGCGCTCCAGCCTGCGGCCGGCAAGACCTTCATCGACGGCACCTTCGGTGCGGGCGGTTATACGACGGCGCTGCTGAATGCCGGCGCAGACGTCATTGCCATCGACCGTGACCCCGATGCCATCGCGGCCGGGCAGGCGCTGGTTGAGCGTGCGCAAGGCAGGCTCCGCCTCGTGCAGGACGTGTTCTCCAACCTCGACGCCCATGCTGGCGGCTTGGTGGATGGCGTGGTGCTGGATGTCGGCGTGTCCTCCATGCAGCTCGATCAAGCCGAGCGCGGCTTTTCCTTCCGCGGTGATGGTCCGCTCGACATGCGCATGGCGCAAACCGGCAACACGGCTGCCGACGTCGTCAACACCTACAAGACCACCGACCTCATCCGCATCTTCGGAATCTTAGGCGAAGAAAAGCAAGCGAGCCGCATTGCCCGCATGATCGAACAGCGCCGCGCCGTGCAGCCGTTTGAGCGCACGCGCGATCTCGCCAATGCCATCGAAACGCTGGTGGGCCGCAATCCCAAGGTGAAGATCCATCCCGCAACCCGTGTGTTCCAAGGCCTGCGCATCTTCGTCAACGACGAGCTCGGCGAACTCGCCAAGGCGCTGTTTGCCGCCGAGCGCGTGTTGAAGCCGGGCGGCGTGCTGGCTGTGGTCAGCTTCCATTCCCTGGAAGACCGCATCGTCAAACGCTTCCTGGCCGACCGCTCGACCCAGTCCCGCGGCTCGCGCCATCTGCCGGCCGTCGGGCAGCAGACGCTGACCTTCGATCGTCCCGCGCCGGCCGTCGCGCCGTCGGAAACGGAAGAAGACACTAATCCGCGTGCGCGTTCGGCACGGCTGCGCTCCGCGCGCCGCAGCGACGCTGCCCCGCGCGACGCCGATTTCTCACTGTTCGGCCTGCCCAGGCTGCCCGACATTCAGGTCGAGAGGGACCGCTGACATGATGTTCCGCACC
>NZ_DAMBUH010000031.1:28920-38757 GCF_032053605.1 Tianweitania sp. | reverse complement strand
GAGCTTGGAGGTGCAATGGCGGCCGATCGCCAGCGGCAGCTCGTCCGGGCCCATGCCGCAGCCGTCATCGCTGACGCGCAGCAAGGTCAGCCCGCCGCCGGCCGTGGCGATCTCGATGCGCGAGGCGCCGGCATCCAACGCGTTTTCCACCAGCTCCTTGACCACCGATGCAGGGCGCTCGATGACCTCGCCGGCGGCGATCTGGTTGATGACGCTGTCTGAAAGCTGGCGGATGGGCATGAAACAGCTATAGCCGGATTCGACGGGCCGGTCAGCCTGTCAGTGCATCACGCTGATTGAAGCCACTTGGTTCAGGCGACCTGGCTCGATGGCGGGAGGCCGGCGACCATGCGCGCTTGCTGGGTGAGCCACAAAGCGGTTTCGTGGCCGGGCATGGGGAAGGCGATGCCGTAGCCCTGCACGGCAGGGCAACCGAGACGTTTCAGCGCTTCGAGCTGCGCCTGCGTTTCAGCACCCTCGGCAACCACGCCGATCTCCAGCGCCCGCGCCAGTTCGATCACCGCGCGCACGATCTTGGCATTGGCATCATGGTGGTCGATGCCGGCCACGAAGCGGCGATCGATCTTCACCCGGTCGATCTGGTCGGGATCGATATGGCTGAGCGACGCATAGCCGGTGCCGAAATCGTCGAGTTCGAGATGGATGCCGGCAAGCCGCAGCCGGCGCAGCTTGTGGGCGATGCCGGTCTTTTCATCATCAAGGATGACGGATTCCACGATCTCAAGCGAGAAGCACGAAATCGGCAAGCCGGCTTGGTCCAGTGCCTTGAACAGGAAGCTCTCGAAGTCGGGCTCGCGCAGTTCGGCGCTCGACACATTAACGGCAAGTCGGCCGAACACGATGCCGGCGCGATGCCATAGGCCTGCTTGCGCAATGGCCTTGCGGATGACGAGACGACCAATGTCGGCCATCGCGCCGCTTTTTTCCGCGACAGGCAGGAAGATTGATGGCGAGATCGTGCCGCGGACGGGGTGGCGCCAGCGTATAAGCGCTTCAACGCCGATCACGGACCCTCCGATCAGATCGACCTGCGGCTGGAAGAAGACGTTGAAGGCGTCATCGGCGACCGCGATGCGGATGTCGCGCGCAAACGCCTTGTGATGATCGAGCTCGGCGCGCAGATCGCCGGAAAAGAAGGCAGACGCTCCGCCGCCCAGTCGTTTGGCGGAATACAGCGCGAGGTCGGCATGCACGATCAGATCCTCAGACCGGCTGGCATCATCGGGGAAAATCGCGACGCCGGCGCTCGCACCGGGAAGAATGGTCGCCCCGTTGAAGGTCAGCGGCTGGTTGATGGTGTCGAGCAGATGCGTTGTGGCAGACTGGACGCTTGTGAAGCTGTTGGGCGCTGGGATGAGGACGATGAATTCATCGCCGCCGAGGCGAACGCAGATGTCCTTGGCACGGCAGGCCTGTCGCATGCGCTGGGCCGTGCGGCTGAGCACCATGTCGCCCGCCGCATGGCCGAGCGTATCGTTGATCTGCTTGAAACGGTCGAGATCGATCTGGATCACCGCGAGCCGCTCGCCACGGGCGCGCATATCGCTTAGAAAGCGCTCGAAATTGGCGATGAGATAGGCGCGGTTGTAAAGGCCGGTGAGGGAATCGTGTTCGGCGGCAAAGGCCATCTCGTTGCGCGCTTCCACCAACTGGCCGGTGCGTCGCACGATCATCTGCGTCATCGGCCGGAAAACCAGCAGGCCGATCATCGCGATCGTCGCCATGGACAGCATGAACAGCTTGCGATGCATGCTCATCAACTGTGCTCGCCGCTGTTCGGCCTGCTCCATCAGCCGGGTGCTCAGGGCTTCATAGGCGTTGAGCGTCGCGTCGGCGACGGTGCGATCGACATTGGCGCGCTCGCGGCCGGCCAGGTAGGTCGCGCCTTGTCCTTCTTGCTCCAGTCCCTCTTCGATTGCGGTGGCGAGCCTCCAGCCATTGGCAGCCAGGCTCGTTGAGAAATGGTCGAGATGATAGGGCTTGCCGTAGAAGACGGCGTCCACCGAAGCGGGGTCCTGCACGTTTGGTGAGTGGAAATCCGCACCCGTGAGCGCCAGCAGGCGATCATAGTTCTTTTCGAACAGCGCCGTTGCGGACCGCAGGGAATAAACAAGGTTTTCGTTGTCGCCATTGCCCTTGCTGGCGGCAAGCACGAGAAACACGACGCGCTGCGACAGCGCCTTCTGCTCGCCGGACAGTTGCAGGATGCCGGCGTCGCGCTGCTGTTCCGTCATCATCTGCTGCAGCAGCACGAAGGAAGCAATGGTCATGGCGGACATGACCATCAAGGCAAACCAGTAGGCGCACTTGATGACGGTACTCAGCCTGTCCGCACTCGGACCGGACCCCTTATCCGTCATTCTCTTCCCCCGGTTGTCCCGCCCCCCACGGACAGTCACCGGATGAAGTTAATGAGTCGGAAAATGTTCCCCGCGCTAAGTCGATCGTGGTTACCGAGGCGTTGCAGCCAAGACTAGGTGGTGGGCACCACGACTAAGCTGCTAGCGGCTTAGCCCCGGTTCATTTCCTGGATATAGCCATAAAGGTTGGTGGAACGCGTGCCGGACCGGCAATAAGCAAAGACCGGCTTCGGCAACGCTTCGAGCGCCTGAGCCTGTTCCTCGACATTCTGCGCGGTCATCTGGCCGCTGATCACCGGCACATGGCGGAATTCCAGGCCAGCAGCTTCAACGGCCGCCTGGATCTCGGCAACGCTGGGCTGGCCGGGATCTTCATTGTCGGGACGGTTGCAGATCACGCTCTTGAAGCCGGCAGCCTTCAGTTCGGCGACATCGCCGGCCTGGATCTGCGCAGAAACGGAATAGTCCGGTGCGATCTCTTTGATGTTCATGGCGTCCTCTCGCATTCACCTGAGCGCTACAGAGCCGATGTGCGCAGCGGCGTCAATCAAGCTGATCTCGAAACGGCTTCGGTCCGCTTGCGACGCATGAGTCAAAGCGCTGCATTTTTGCTGCCCGTTGATCTACCTCAAAGACCATTGCCCGATGACAGTCTTTAACGATGCTGCAAGCACTTGCCTTTGGCAGAGGATGGCAATCGAGCCAGGTTCGGCCCCGACTGCAGGCAAGGCACGACTAGACGGGCGCGACGGGTGACACCGTAGGCTCTGTCAGATGAAGGATCGTCATGTCCACTCACCTTTATTCCCGCCGCAAATTTCTGCTCGCCGCTTCCGCCCTTTGGCTGACGCTGGCTGTGCCAGCCGCGAACGCGCAAAACCGCGAAATCCATGTTCTCAAGGATCCGAACTGTGGCTGCTGCTCGGCCTGGGTCGCTGTCATGCAAAAAGCCGGCTTCAAGGTCACCGTGGAAACGATCGATGCCATAGAGCTTGATCGCTACAAGCGCGAGAACGGCATTCCGGAAAACCTGTTTTCCTGCCACACGGCCCGGATCGACGGCTACCTGATCGAAGGACATGTGCCAGCTGCCGATATTGTGCGCTTGTTGGACGAGCGGCGCGATGCCATCGGCCTTTCTGCACCGGGCATGCCCACGGGCGCGCCGGGCATGGGGTCGGAAGCCGATCGCGAAGCCTATGATGTCGTGCTGTTCGGCAAGAACGGGAAGACCGAGATCTTTTCGCACTATGACGCTGCTTGAGCGCGCGTCGCTAGAGCGATCTTAGACGACCCGGTCACCCCGACCTGAACCGAGCACAGTCTGGATGATCAGTTGCAGATCGCGCGCGACGGTCATCTGGCCGAGATAGGTAGCGTCCAGCGCGGCCAGGCGTTCAGGATCGGACATATCGACGCCTGCCACCTGCGACACGCCGGTAATGCCTGGTCGCAGGTGGGAAACATTGTGGCGGCGACGGGCTTCGACCAAGGCGACCTGGCTCGGCAAGCAAGGGCGTGGACCCACGAAGCTCATGTCGCCGCGCAGGATATTGATGAGTTGCGGCAGTTCGTCGAGCTTGGTGCGTCGCAACAACCCGCCGATCGGGGTGACTGCCACGCGACCGACTTCGTGGCTCGGGCGGTCGGGCGTATCCACAAACATCGTGCGCAGTTTGAAGCAGGTGAAAACCTGCTCATCGCGCCCCACCCGGGCCTGCCGCAAAAGGCCGGGACCCGGAGAGCCGCGGCGCACGAAGATGACCAGAATGCCGATCACCAGCAAAGCGGGAAGAATGCCGATCAGGGCCAGGGAAAGGTCGAGCAAGCGCTTCATGGATGCGTCATAGATGGGGAAGGCCGTGCCTGACCAGCCATCTCATCTGGTGGCCGCAACATATTGCGCGCCCGACGCCTCGATGGCGTTCGCGAGCGGCGTGCTCGGCTCGAAGGCGAAGGTGCGGAAGAAGCGAGCCGAGTCGACCGGCAGCGAGCCGAACAGGCTGTTGGCCGCAACGCTCAAGACGGGCAGGGCGCGCGTTGCAGACAGGCCAGGCAAAAAGAATAAGCGGCCGCCGCGCTTCATCCCCATCCGCAAGGCGGTGATGACTTCGGGCAGGGCAAGCGGGAGAGGATCGGCAAGACAGTAGGTTCCCGAAAGGTCGCTAGGCCATTCGCGTCCGGCAAGATGCGCAAGCGCTTCGCTCAGGGTCTGCACGGACAGGTAGGAGCGTCGATTGGCGATGCCGCCGAAGGGCAGGGGCAGGCCACTGGCGGCCAGTTGCTGAAGCCGTTTCCAGTTGCCGCCCGCATCGGCGCCGATCACCAGCGGGGGGCGCAATGCGACGGCCAAGCGATCCGGTGAGGCGAAGGTAGCGACGATGCGCTCGCTTTCCAGCTTGGAGCGGCCATAGGGCTCGACCGGCGCAGGTGGCGTATCGTCTGTCACGACGGTCGATGACGTCGATCCGACCACGGCGCGGATCGAGCTAAGATGAATGAAGCGCTGAACGCCGGCGGCCTTTGCGGCTTCCACCAGCGCGGCGGTCAGATCCACATTCGCCGCCTGCAAGGCTTGGGCGGCGTCATTGCCCTTCGGAACGGCGGCAAGGCCGGCGAGGTGAATTACGGCCTCGGCACCGTCGAGCAAGGACGCAAACTGTTCGGGCTTTTCACTCAGGCGAACGAGGTCGATCCCGGACGTGTCATGCCAGTCAGCGGGGATTGTCGCGCCGGCGCGGATGCCCGCTGACACCTGGTAGCCCTGATCAGCCAGATGGCGGACGACGTGACGCCCGATGAAGCCGTTGGCCCCTGTGACGGCCAGCCTCATTTGTCCGCACCCGTCGATGCGAGAAAGCCGCTGTGATGCGGATGCAATTGCTTGCACATGGCTGTTGTCCTAAGTGAATGACGTGAATTGGGTTTGGATGATGCAATGAGTCTGTACGGCTTTGCCAAGGATCACGGCATCTTGCGCTATGTCAGCCTCGCGCACGACCTGATCGTCGCATGTATCGCGGTTTATCTCGCATATCTCACCTTCTACGGCGAGATCGGCCTGATGTATGTGCCGGATCTCCATCTGCGCATCGGTGCCTTTGCGGCCGTTTGCGCCGTGTCCTTTATCCTGTTTTCGGTGAGTTCCGGCTCCTGGCGCTATGTGTCCTTGCCGGATCTGACCGCCATCATCAAGGCCGCGCTGACGGCCGTCATCACCTGCACGCTCGCCGCGTTCCTGGTTTCGCGCGGCGAATGGCTGCCGCGCTCCGTGCCGATCCTGACCATGATCTACCTTGTCGGCGGCATGACGGCCTCGCGGCTCACCTATCGCCTGATCGTGGAGCGCAGCTTCCTCGGCACCCCGATGATCGGCCGTTTGTCGGAAAACCGGCGCTATATCCTGTTGCTGGGCATGAGCGATGCCGCCGATAGCTTCATCCGCTCGGCGCGCCGCAATCCCGGCGGAGGCGTGTCCGTGATCGGCATCCTCGACAAGTCGCGCAGCAATCTCGGTCGCAAGGTGCAGGGCGTCAAAGTTCTGGGCTCGCTGGAAGATCTTCCAACGATCGACGCAGCCTTGAAGCGACGCGGCGTGTCCATCACCGAATTGCTGATCACGGAAGCGGGCGTCGATCGGGCGCGGCTGGGCGAGATCGTGGAAGCGGCAACCGCGCATGGCATGATCGTGTCGCGTTTGCCGGGCGAATCTGAGCGTTCGGAAGTGCGCAGCGGCGATGCCATGGAGCGCAAGCCGATCGAACTTGGTGATCTTCTCGGCCGCGCCGAGGTTCATACGGACCTCGAAGGCGTGTCGCGCCTGCTCAACGACAAGGTCGTGTTCGTGACCGGGGCAGGCGGGTCTATCGGCTCTGAGATTTGCCGCCAGATCGCAGGCTTTGCGCCGCGCGTGCTGATTGCCACCGACAATTCGGAGTTCCATTTGTTCGAGCTCGATCTCGAACTGCACGACACCCACCCGAAGCTGCCGGTCGTTTCCCGCATCATGGACATCCGCGACACCGGCCGCGTTCAAAGCCTGTTCGCCGAACACCGCCCGGACATCGTGTTTCATGCCGCAGCCCTGAAGCATGTTCCGTTTGTCGAGGATAATCCGCTCGAAGGCGTGAAAACCAATCTGCTCGGCACGCGCAACATCGCCAATGCCGCACTCGAAGCCGGCGCTTCGACCTTCGTGATGATTTCCACTGACAAGGCGGTCAACCCCACCAACGTCATGGGCGCCACCAAGCGCGGCGCCGAAGCCTATTGCCAGTCGCTCGACCTCGCTTCGGTGAAAACGCGCTTCAAGACCGTGCGCTTCGGCAATGTGCTGGGTTCCAACGGCTCCGTCGTGCCGCGCTTCCAGGAACAGATCGCGCGCGGCGGGCCGGTTACGGTCACGCATCCGCACATCATCCGCTATTTCATGACGATCCCGGAAGCCGTGCGCCTCGTGCTCCACGCGTCATCGCACGCGCTGCAGCAGAGGAACGAGCGCGGCAAGATCATGGTGCTCGACATGGGCAAGCCGGTGCGCATCGTCGACCTGGCCGAGCGCCTGATCCAACTGGCTGGGCTCAAGCCGCGCGTGGATATAAAGATCACCTATACCGGCCTGCGGCCAGGCGAGAAGCTCTACGAAGAGCTGTTCGACCCTTCAGAGGTGAAGAACGAACGGACCGACGAGGGCTATGTCATGGCCTCGCCGCGGGTCATCGATAAGGCCTTGCTGAAGCGCACTATTGACGAGATCGAGGCGGCAGCGGACGCAGAAGACGCCGAGCGCGCGCTGCAGCTGCTGTTCCACATCGTGCCGGAATATCGCGCCGACTCGGGCGACCGCGCGCTGCTTTCTTCCACAGATCTCACGCCCTCGGCTGGATATAATCTCGACGCGAGCTGAGGCTCTGCTTCACCGCGAGAGTTTAAAGCACAGCCCGATCAATGGCTTAGGGCTAATGCTCGTCAAGCTGTGCCTTAATCTACAAGCTTGGTAGACATTGTTGACATCCTGTTTCAGTGCGTCATACTCCTTGAGCCGATGTTGAGAAAACCGGCTTAGGGAGCCTGATGCTCCTCCAATCGCACGGGTTCATTCTTGAGGAAGATGTTTCTGCTTGAGGCTGAAAAATGAAACAACTTTCCCGATCCACCCGCGTTAACCTTTCCCTCGAACCAGTGATCTGATGCTTTGAACTGAACCGGCATCTTGCCATCAAGCTGAGGACAGACCGATGACGACTGTGCTTCCCGCGCTTCATGAAGGGCACGCCCCGATCTTTCTGCATCAAGCCTTCGACGATGCGATCCATGGCTACGAGGAATGGGCGCCTAATCTCGCCGAACCGGAAGTCGAGTTCGACGGCCGCGCGGTGGGCATCAGCGCCGTCTTCGGTCGCATGCGCGATTGCACCGACCTCCTGCCGACGCGCACGCTCGAAACAGTGCGCGCGGTAACCCAGGAAGACAGCGCGCTGAGCGACCAGCAGGTCACCGATGCCGACGCGGCGACTTTGATGCGCACGCTGTTCGTTGAACGCCTGCGAGCCTAAGGAGAAAACCGATGGCCCTGATTACCGATCTTGCACCTGCCACACGTCCCTTGAAGGCGCGTCCCTTTAGCCTCTCACAGGCAGCCGCCTACACGGTCTTCACAGGCGCCGCCGTGTTCACCCTGGCCGTCGTCTTCGGCTTCCTGCCCTGAGACCGGGTTCCGACGCGCTCACCTAGTGCGTCGGCTCTGCCCCACGGACGGCTGAAGAGAGCCTTGTGGGTATTGCACAACTCCCGAAATAAGCCGCCGCCTTTCCACTTGACACGACCAACTATCACCGACATAACGCGCCTCGCAAAGACGGACCGGCCAAGCCATCCTCTTTCGCCTGCTGGGGAATAGGTTAACGGTAGACCCACGGACTCTGACTCCGTTAGTCCTGGTTCGAATCCAGGTTCCCCAGCCAAACTGCTTTCCAGATCTAAGAAATCCGCTGAAATCCAGCTGTTCGAAGTGACGCTCCTTCGCGTCGTATCGGCGTCCCGCAACTGGTGCCCACAACTGATGTCCAGAGCTGGTGTCCATCCGCCCTGGGCCGACGGAGGCACAGGGCGGATGGGACTGCGAAGGCACCAGGTCGAAAACCTCGTTCTCAGAGGGCCGATCTTCTATTGGCGGGCACGCATTCCCGTCGGCTTCAAGGCCGCGGGCAGGAATGCCAGGCTTTCATTGAGCCTTAGGCTGTCTGATCGTAAGAAGGCTTCCGTGGTGGCAAGGCGGCTGAATGCCCTGCTACTCCAGATCGAGATGGTGCCGACGACCAGGATGGCGACGAGGGAACAGCTGACGCGAATTTTCGCGCTCGAAGCGGAAGCCATGCGCGAGGAGATTGCCGCGCTAGACCTGGCTGCCAAGCGGGTGGGTAGCTTGCGCGATCCAGTCCATCGTGAGGCAGACCGTCAGGTCGGCTGGGCCTACCGCCTTTTGCATGCCTATGGCCCAAGTGACGAGCTTTCTTTCGCTGAAGGCGGCGAAGCACGCGAAGCCTTGATCAAGGCTGGAGTTCAGGCCGACGACATCCCCTTTATTGAAGCCACCTACCGTGCCGAGCGGGGAGTCACCACCCTCCTTCGGCACACCGCCGGCCATCCCCGGTCAGGAAGGGCAGCCGTAGCGAAACATGTCCGGCGACAACATCAATTCAAAACCGTCGGCTTAAACGATAGCCGATCAAGCTGTGGCTCTCTGCCTTTCTCGTAAATTGTAGATCATTCGTGCCTGATCTGACCGGCAGTTCTCTGAACCATCTACGCAACTAAACCGTGCAGACTGCGAACAAACCGTCGGTCAAGACAGTTTCTACCGCCACAATGGGTTGGATGCGGAAAGGCAGCTATTCCACATCGCTCGCCCGACAGCTGGCAGTGCGCTTTCGGCCAGAGACGGCTCTAGGAGATTATTTCCTGTTGAGGCGAAACTATCTAAATTGAGTGCATTAACCTGGCAACGGCAAAAGGACGTACTTAGCTGGCGATATTTGAAGCTTACTTCTGCTTCGACAAGCAATGGCTCTTTCTCCACGGGCTCTCCGTTTTCCCTCAGGCCCGAGTGGCCTAAGGAGAACAACAATGGGAATTTCTCAATATGATCCTGCCGCACGAAAGCGGCATGGTTGGAATGCCGGAAGGAAGGTCGGGGCAAAACGAGCTCTGAAGCCGACGCAGATCTGGGCCATTCGCTTTTACCTCGACCATGAAGGCAGATTGTGAGATCGAGCGCTTTTCGATCTTGCAATCGACAGCAAGCTTCGCTGGTGTGATCTGGCAAAATTAAGATTGGCACTTTAGTCATCGGTCCTGGAACATGATCGACCTCGATCATGCGGTGATCGTTGATGTCGCGGCAACCACCCGAGTGCGCCAGGCTGAAGTCACCGCGCAGCGCCGGATGATCGAGCGT